>JAJYJR010000361.1 GCA_021789355.1 Chloroflexota bacterium
GTCGTCGCCAGCTCACGATCGTGCGCCCGACGGTGATCGCCAGCCAGTTCGGCAGGAGCAGGGCTCCAACCCGCCGGAGGGAGGGTCGGACGAGCAGACGGACGCAGATCATGGGACCAGTATGCGCACGCGAGCGGCCGCCGGGGCAGGCTCGACGGGGGGCATCGCCGGCCGCCGGCGCGAGCGCCACGGCCCGGGAGACCACACCGCCGACGCCAGCGCTACGGGCCGGGAGATCGGCCGTCACGGGCCGCGCGACCGTGCCGCCGCACCGGATAGACTTCGGGCATGTCCTCCTACCGAGCCCCGCGCGGCACCCGCGACCTGCTGCCCGCCGGGCATCGGGCGTGGGAGCGCCTGTCGGCCCTCGCCGGCGATCTCGCCCGTCGCTACGGGTACGCCGGGATCGAGACGCCGCTGTTCGAGCAGACGGCGGTGTTCGAGCGGGGCGTCGGCGAGGTCACCGACATCGTGGAGAAGGAGCTCTTCCGCATCCAGCCGCGGACCGAGGAGGCCGAATCCTGGGCCCTCCGGCCCGAGGGGACCGCCGGCATCGTGCGGGCATACGTGCAGCACGGCATGCACACCCTGCCCCAGCCGGTACGTGTGCAGTACGTCGGGCCGATGTTCCGGTACGACCGGCCGCAGGCGGGACGGTACCGGCAGTTCTGGCAGTGGGACGTGGAGGCGATCGGCGATCCGGGTCCCGCCGTCGATGCGGAGATCGTGGAACTGGGGCATCGCTTCTACACCGAGGCGGGTCTGTCGAACGTGAAGGTCCTGCTGAACTCGATCGGCGACCCCGCCTGCCGGCCGGCGTACATCGCCGAGCTCACCGCGTACTTCGGGGCACACCTCGATCAACTGCCCGACCTGGAGCGCGCACGTCTGTCGGCCAACCCGTTGCGCCTGCTCGACTCGAAGGACCCCGACATGGCGGCGCTGAACGCCGCGGCACCGCGCATGGTCGACCGGCTCTGCGACGCCTGCCGGGCCCATTTCGACGCGGTGCGTGCTCACCTCGATGCCCTCGGCGTGCCGGTGCGGCCGGAACCCTCGCTGGTCCGGGGCCTCGACTACTACACGCGGACCGCCTTCGAGTACTACCGCGAAGGTGCCGAGGGCCAGCAGCAGGCGCTCGGCGGGGGCGGGCGCTACGACGGGCTGGTCCAGCTGCTGGGCGGCAAACCGACGCCCGGGATCGGGTTCGCGCTGGGGATCGACCGCGTGATCCTGGCGCTCGCGGAGGAGGGCCTGGAGTCGCCCGCCGCACCCGGCCCGTCCGCCTTCGTGACCAGCGCGGATCCCGCCGACACGGTGGCTCGCCTGCGGCTGGCGACCGAGCTGCGCCGGGACGGGATCGCGGCCCGTGCCGACCTGGGGAAGCGCCGCCTGGCACGCCAGCTGGAGCAGGCATCGCGCGAGGGCGCCCACTTTGCCGTGATCCTGGGCGACGAACTGCGCGAGGGGATGGTGCAGCTGCGGGACCTGCGCTCGGCATCCCAGCACCCGGTGCCGGTCGCGGAGCTGGCACGCGAGATCGAGCGGGGCGAGGGCTCCCACCGGCACGGCTGAGGGCGGCGCCATCCCGTACGATGTGGAGCCATGACCGACGCCACCGTGTCGTCGCCCGCCCTCGACGACCTTGCCACCCCCTACCGAACCGACACCTGCGGCGGCCTGCGGGCGTCCGACGCCGGCCGTGAGGCCCGCCTGGCGGGCTGGGTGCACCGCCGGCGCGACCACGGCCACCTGATCTTCCTCGACCTGCGGGACCGGCACGGCATCACGCAGGTCGTCGTGGATGCGCAGGAGGCCCCTGATGCGCACGCCGCGGCGGCCCGCGTGCGTGCCGAGTTCGTCGTGTCGACCGCAGGTGCCGTCGCGCGCCGGCTGCCCGGGACCGAGAACGCCCGGCTCGCGACCGGCGAGGTGGAGCTGCGGGCGAGGGACCTCGACATCCTGGCCGAGGCGAAGACCCCGCCCTTCTACATCAACGAGCCGGAGGCGCCTGTCGAGGAGGCCGTGCGGCTGCGCTACCGGTACCTGGATATCCGGCGCGAGCCGATGCGGGACCGGTTGCTGATGCGGTCGAACCTCGTGCGGGCCATCCGCGACGCCCACCACCGCGCCGGCTTCGTCGAGATCGAGACCCCCATCCTCATCAAGTCGACCCCAGAGGGCGCCCGCGACTTCATCGTGCCAAGCCGGCTCCAGCCCGGGACCGTGTACGCGCTCCCGCAGAGCCCGCAGCAGCTCAAGCAGCTGCTGATGGTGGCCGGGATGGACCGCTACTTCCAGATCGCGCGTTGCTTCCGGGACGAGGACCTGCGCGGAGACCGGCAGCCGGAGTTCACCCAGCTCGACCTCGAGATGAGCTTCGTGCGCGAGCAGACGGTCATGGATTTCGTGGAGGCGATGGCCATCGAGGTCAGCCGCGCCGTCGTCCCGGAGCGCCCGCTCCAGGACGTCCCGTTCCCGCGCTTCACCTACGAGGAGGCACTGGAGCGTTTCGGATCCGACAAGCCTGATCTGCGGTTCGGGATGGAGCTGGTGGACCTCGCGCCGGCGCTGCAGGCCGACGGTGGCGGGGAGGGCACCGGCTTTCGCGTCTTCGACGAGGCGGTCGCCGGCGGCGGGCGCGTGAAGGGCGTCGTGGCGCCCGGCATGGCCGCCGCGAGCCGCCGCGATATCGATGAGCTGACGGCGTTCGCACGCCGGTACGGGGCGCACGGGCTGGTGCACGTGTCGGTGGACGGCGACGGCACGGTGCACTCGCCAGTGGGCAAGTACCTGGGCGAGGAACGGCTGCAGGCGATGGTGGCGGCCGCCGGCGCGACTCCCGGCGACCTGCTGCTGGTGGTCGCCGATCAGCCGGCCGTGACGGCCGACGTGCTCGGGAGGCTGCGCCGCGAGCTGGGCGAGCGACTCGGCCTGGTCGACCCGAACGTGCTGGCGTACTGCTGGGTGTACCGCTTCCCGATGTACCAGTGGGACGCCGACAACGACCGCTGGGACGCCACGCACAACCCGTTCTCCGGCGTGGTGCCCGAGGACGAGCCGCTGCTCGTGACCGCCTCGGGCGACCCGTACCGGCCGTCCCCGGAGGATCCGGCGGGGCGCGCCCGGGCCATGCAGTACGACATCGCGCTGAACGGCTGGGAGCTCGGCGGCGGCTCGGTCCGGATCCACCGGCGGGAGCTGCTGGAACGGAGCTTCGCGCTGCAGGGTTACTCGCGGGAACGGATGCACGGCCTGTTCGGAGGGATCCTGGAGGCGTTCGAGTACGGCGCGCCGCCGCACGGCGGGATCGCGCTGGGCATCGACCGCTGGGCGGCGTTGCTGGCCAACCAGACCAACATCCGCGAGGTGATGGCGTTCCCCAAGACCTCGTCGGGAACCGACCTGATGCTCGAGGCTCCCTCGGCGCCGGACCCGACGCAGTACGCGGAGCTGGGGCTGCGGTACGTCGGCGCGCCCGCTGCAGCGGACCAGCCCGTCGCGACGCCCGGCGCGTAGCCCGTCACGCATCGGGCGGCCGTGGACTGGGTCGGGGCCGTCGCGCGACACCCGCGGTCGGGGGCCCTGGCGGGCGCGCTGTGCATCGCGTTCTCGGGGATCCTCTTCCGGTTCTCGGGGACCACGCCCGCCACCGCGACGGTCTTCCGCTGCCTCTACGCGCTGCCCTTCCTGGCGCCGCTCGCGCTGGTGGAACGACGCAGGCTGGGACCTTTCGGACGCCGCGGGCACGTCGTCGCCGGGCTTGCCGGGCTCTTCTTCACAGCGGATCTCCTGGCCTGGCAGCACGCGGTCCTGGAGGTGGGAGCCGGCCTGGCGACCGTGCTGGCGAACCTCCAGGTCGTCGTGGTCGCCGCCGTGGCGTGGGTGGCGCTGCGCGAGCGGCCGTCTCGGGGGGTCCTGGCGTCGATGCCGGCAATGCTCGGGGGCGTGGTGCTGATCTCGGGGCTCGTCGGCGGCCGGGCCTACGGGGCCGATCCCCGCCTCGGCGCGGTCCTTGGCATCGCGTCCGCGATCGCGTACGCCGGGTACCTGCTGCTGGCGCGGCAGGGCAACCCGGGTGGGTTCCGCCCCGCGACCGTCCTCTTCGACGCGAGCGCCGCCACGGTCGTCGCCGGAGTCCTGATCGGCACGCTGCTCGGCGAGTTCGACCCGGTCCCATCCTGGCCGGCGCATGGCTGGCTGCTGCTCCTGGCCCTCACGGCCCAGGTCGCCGGGTACCTGCTGATCGCGGCATCGCTGCCGCGCCTGCCCGCGGCGCTTACCTCGGTGATCCTGCTCGCGCAGCCCGTGACGACGGTCTTCCTGGGCGCGGTGCTGCTGGGCGAGGCGCCCTCGATCGTCCAGCTTGGCGGGGTGACGCTCATCGTGGTTGGGCTGCTGGCGGCCACCGTCCGGCCCCGGGCGAGTGCCGTCGCCCGGGGACCGCTGCCGGAAGCCGGAGGCGTCGCCGCGCCCTGACCGGGGTCAGCCCGGGAGTCCGGCGCCCCCGGCACCCTCGCGTGCCTCGCCGAGCAGCAACTCCACGATGACGGTGTCCCGCCAGGCGCCGTCGAGCCTGCCGTGCCTGCGATACGTGCCCACCTCGCGGAACCCGAGCCGGGCGCACAGCCGCCGGCTCGCGACGTTCTCCGGGAAGATGCGGGAGACGAGCTTCCAGAACCCGGCCGCCTCGCAGGCCTCGATCAGCCCCTCGAGCGCCGCGCGCCCGGCCCCCGTCCCGCGCGCGTCCCGTGCCGCGTACACCGAGAACTCGGCCACGCCGTCGTAGCAGTCCCGCGGCCGGTACGTGCTCGCCGCCGCCCACGCCGCCACCCGGCCTCCTCGCTCGGCCACCACCACCGGGTGGCGGCCCGCCTTCTCCGCTAGCCAGGCCGTCATCTCCTCCGCGGTCCTCGGCCGCGTCTCGAACGTCGCGAGCCGGTCCTCGATCCCCTCTGTGTAGATCGCGGCGATCGCGGCGGCGTCGCCGGCACGCGCCGGCCTGACCACCGTCTCGGGCGCGCCGCCGCTCACCGCTCGGACAGCGCCTGTGCCACGTCCGAGCCCCAGTCCGGCGGGTGGCCGGTGACGGGCTCGTCGGGGCCCGCGTACGCCGGGAGCGCCGTCCGCGGCGTGTCGACGTCATGGGTCGCCCCCGGATCGCCCAGGTCGAGCATCCGTATCCGCACGCCGGCTGTCGCCAGGCCGTCGAGCAGGCGGTCCGGGGACAGGTCGGGCGGGAGGGCGCGCAGCGCGTCCAGCAGGGCGAGCGGCACCAGGGCTGGCCAGCCCGGCTCCCCCTTCCAGGACGCCCGGAGCACCGCCGTCGGAGCGCCTGCATGTGCCTCGATGAGGGCGGTGACCGTCCCGGCATCGATCCACGCCATGCGTGCCGGCCACACCAGGGCGGCCGTGGTCTCGCCGACCGACGCGGCCGCCGCCTCGATCCCGCCGACAATCTGCCCGGCCGGGACCGCGCCCGGAGGCGCCGGTGGCACGAGCTCCGCGGCGGACCCCGAGAGCGCACCGGCGACGGCTCCATCCGGATCCGGGCCCACCGCCACGACCGGCATCGCGCCCCCGGACCAGGCGGCATCGGCAATGTGACGAACGCGCGCGACCCCGTCCACGGGCGCGGTGGCCTCCTCGGCGCTGGCGGAGATGATCACGACGGCGACGGTCACGTCCGCGATGGTAGCAGCGCTCCATGTGCGACAATGCGACGGCCCATGACCGACCAGCCCCGCCCCACCGTGCCCGCCGCAGGCGTCACCGTCGACGGCTCGCCGGATGCGCCCGCGGATTCGGTGCGTATCCGCGAGGACGTGCGGAACGTCGCGATCGTGGCGCACGTGGACCACGGCAAGACCACGCTCGTCGACGGCCTCCTTCGCCAGACCGGTGCCTTCCGCGCGAACCAGGAGGTGGTCGAGCGCGTCCTCGACTCCCTCGACCTGGAGCGCGAGAAGGGCATCACCATCATGGCCAAGCACACGGCCGTGGAGCACGGGGGCATCCACCTCAACATCGTCGACACGCCCGGTCACGCGGACTTCGGCGGGGAGGTCGAGCGCAGCCTGCTCATGGTCGACGCGGTCCTCCTGCTGGTGGACGCCTCGGAGGGACCGCTCCCACAGACGCGCTACGTGCTCCAGAAGGCGATGGCCCGGCGATTGCCCGTGATTGTCTGCCTCAACAAGATCGACCGGTCCGACGCACGCCCCGCCGAGGTGCTCGACGACGTGTACGAGCTGTTCATC
>JAJYJR010000362.1 GCA_021789355.1 Chloroflexota bacterium
ACTCCGCCGGCGATACCGCGTGGCCAGACGGACGTGCCACCGAATCCAGACGCCCGAACGCGGCGCACCTCATCGAAGGCGGGGTCGGTCTGAGGACGCTCACGCGATTCCAAGTTCTCCGCCGAACGGTCGACGGTTGGCAGGTAGAAGTCGCCGTCACGGGCCTCGTCTGCGCGTTGCTCGAGCTGTCCCGCGCCCTGTTTTCCCATCGCTGGGTCAACGCCCCCCGGCCACCATCATGACCAGCTCAGGGCGTAGGATCCTGATCGCGTCGCAGGAGAGGGGACGTGGTCGCGACCGAGCGCTCCGTTGCACACGAGGCGGGTATCGACTGGCACAGGTTCGCCCGCCCCATCCGCGACGGTCTTTCTGTCGTCGGCGTGATCGTTCTCGCATTCCTCGTCGCTGGTGGTTCGGGGATCGATGCCCACGCCTATTGGGCGTTCGACCCGGCCCACCCGTACCGCGAAGCCGTCGCAAGCTTGTCGTCTGCCGATGGTTTCCGCTACGCGCCTCCGATCGCGCTCCTGCTCACGCCGCTCCATGCGCTGCCGTGGTTGTGGTTCCGACTCCTTTGGATTGCACTGGAGGTCGCCTGCCTTTGGCTGCTGCTCGGCCGATGGACCCTGGCTGCGATCGCGTTCTACCCGGTCGCCCTGGAGATCTGGGGCGGCAATATCAACATCGCGCTGGGGCTCGCCGTTGCTGTGGGCTTCCGCTGGCCGGCTGCCTGGTCGTTCGTCCTCCTGACAAAGCTCACCCCCGGGGTGGGCCTACTGTGGTTCGTTCTGCGCCGTGAATGGCGGTCCTTGGCCGTCGCGCTTGGCGCCACCTTGCTCATCAGCCTGCCCACCGTGCTGCTCGCGCCCGATCTGTGGCGGCAGTGGATCAGTTCACTTGCGGCCGAAGCAGGCCTACCTGCTCTCGGTCACCCGATGCTCGACCTTCCCCTCTGGCTGCGGCTCGCCGCAGCCGCCGCCATCGTCGCGTGGGGTGCGCGCACGAATCGCCAGTGGACTGTCGTCGTGGGTGCTTGTCTTGCCTTCCCGACGATCTGGTGGAGCGGACCTTCGGTCCTGTCGGCGATCCCATTCGTGGCGTCGGCCAAGCGGGTCGGGGCGTCCGCGCCACGTGCCCACCGTGCGTCACCCTGATCCTGCCTTCTGGATACATTCCCAGACTTCGCGCACACAACTGCATCCCTCCGAAGCGATTCGCCGGGCGCTCCCTCAGCCCCCGGCGCACCTCGTCGAGCGCGACGGTCCGACCTGGGACGCCGAGCCCCGGGTGCGCGAGGGTCGCGGAATGTCACCCCATCGGGGACGCTGGGCCTCGTGCATCTTGCCGGCCTGTACGTCGCCGATGGGCTGTCTACGTTCAGATGTGTCGACTGCAAGTTGACGGGTGTATCGTGCGGTCGGCTTATCGGAGGGCGAGAGGTGTCAAGCGGCGCGGGCCCCGATGAATATCGGCTGCGAGCGGTCGAGCCGGATTGGAACGTGGGCACCCCGGCGTGGGCAGAATGGGTGAAGGACTACTACCGCGACGTCGAAACCTATGACTGGGTGGACGTGGCGGATCACTTCCGGGGGCCCGAGGCACTATTCCACCGAAGCCGCGAGCGCGCAGTGCGCAGGCTCGTGCGCCGGTACGGGGCGGAGCCTGTGCTCGACGCGGGGTGTGGCACTGGGCTGAACCTCCGCAACCTGCCACCTGGATCGACCGGCCTAGACATCAATCCACGCAATGTCGAGCTCGTTGCGCGTCGCCTGCCGGAACACCCTGTCGTCATGGGCGACATCGAGGCGATGCCGTTCGGCGACGGTTCGTTCGCCACCGTCGTCTGCACGGAAGTCCTCGAGCACGTGCCTGATCCCGCGGTCGCGCTGCGCGAGATTGGCCGCGTGCTTCGCCCAAGCGGAGTGTTGATCGGTTCGGTGCCCGCACGCTCCCTGATCTGGCGGCTGCGATTCCTGTCTAGTACGTGCCCGGGGGAGGAGCCGTTCCATAATGAGTACGCACTCGCGGAGGTGCGCGAGCTGCTCGATGGGTGGCAGATCCGGAGAATCGGGTACTCCCTGCTGCGGTTCAACGTGGTGTTCGTCGCGGCCAAATGAGCACGACGTTCGGCCGCCGCGATCGGCTGATGCTGGCGGTCAACGCCAGCGCGGTCACAGTCGCGGTGGCGTTCAACGCGATAGTGGCGATCATGACCGCGGCCTACCTCGCGCCCGCGGCAAACGGAACCTGGCAGAACCCGGGCCCGTGGGTCGATTGGATGACCTATGCCGCAGCCTTCGACCGGCTGGTGCATGGGGCGGGAATCTACGCACCGGCGCAACTCGGCGGCGCGTACATGCTCACTCATGTTGTCCTTGTCGGATACGCCTACCCGCCGGCATCCGTTCCGTTCCTCGCGCCGTTCGCCGACTACCCCTGGGGGTTCGTTGCGTTCCAGGTCGTGAACCTCGGGCTGTTCTTCACTGCGCTGTGGGCCTTGGTTACCCGTGCCGTGCCCCGGTACCGGGCCCTGACGATGGCCCTCGTGCTCTTGCTCCTGCCCTTCTTCTGGCCGTTCGAAGACGGCGTGATCTCCGCAAACGTCGACCTCGCAATCGCCGGCATGATCGGTTGGGTGGCCGTGGGGGTGTCGCCGGCCTGGCTTGGGGTGTTCGGAGCCGCGGGGGCACTGACGAAAGTGTTCCCTTCGGTGATGGCCGCGGCGTCGTCCGACAGGAAGTTGAGATCGATCGTGATCGGGAGCGCGCTGACCCTGGTCGCCTGCCTCGTCACGGTGCCCATCGTCGGGCTGCACTCGTGGCCGGACTTTGTGCACGCCCTCGCTGTCAACGTGCCCGACTGCTACTCGCTGAATTGGTCGATCGCCTGCACGCTCGGTCCGCGGATTGGCACCACGCCGGCGACGCTGGTCGGCTTGGCTGTCGCAGCGCTGGCCGCCCTCGGTCTGCTCCTCGTCCATGACCGGTTTGCGATGGCGCTGCTCGCAAGCGTGGCCGTCATGGCGCCGGTCACGAACCTGCACCCCCACTACTGGACGGTCGTACCGGTCCTCGGCATTGCCACGCTGGCACGCCTCCGGGAGGAGCGACAGAGGCACCGCTGGGCACGGGCGCCAGTCCTGCGGTAGCGGCGCCTCCTGCAGGGGAGGCGTGAGCAAGCGGCTCATCGGCAGACCGAGGTGCAGAACGGAGGTGGCGATCACGTCACCGCGGTAGCCCGTCAAGGGCCGCCCGCGGCGGGCGGCGACGTCGCGCACCCTTGAAGGGCGGCCACTGGCACCCACAATCGCGGATCCGGGCGGTGGTCTTGGCACCGCCCGCTCCCGGGAACGCCACGCCGGAGCTTGGCACCCGCGCTAGGGTGTGGTCACAGAGCCTCGGTAAGTCGGGAACATGACGGGCCGCCGGGAGTGAAGGACGCCGGCGGCCGGCGAGGCCGGGTACGCCGTCCGGCATGTTGAGCTAGATCGAGTCCCATCCCCAGGCGAGTAGGACGACCGCGAACCCGACGGGAGTCCCGCAGCGCCGGGGTGCGCCATGGGACGACACCCGAAAGCAACGGTACTGGTGCCCGTGCTCAACGGTAGCCGTCAAGGGATGCCGCAGGCGGGCTGCGTCCCCCGCCTCATCCGGCAAGACGATCCGCTACCGCCTCAATCGGGGCGGGGACAGGAACGCGAACACCGCCCTGCATATGACGCCGCCGTCCGGCTCCGATACTGCCCGCAGACCCGCGCCCACGCGAGGCGGCGGACGGGCGAGGGCCTCTGGACGCCCGAGATCCTGCGCTGCCGAAGCGCTACATCGCGCGCGACGTCTTCCGCTAGCTGCATGCTGACCCTGGGTCTCTGAAGGCCTCTTGACATCGATAGGAACGTCCGGGGGCGGCTCAGAGCTCTCGTAAGCGCGTCGCGCCGGCATGGCCCGCCGGGTCAGGACCATTGGTGGACAGCGAGGGGTTGCCGAGCGTGGCTACATTCAAGTCACAGACGAGAGCGAGATCGACTGCGAGGACGGAACTGGCGTGCGAGCAACCAGAGCCGCGTCACGGATCCTGACACCACTGCGCGTCCGCGCAGTTCGCGACGGTCTCACCGGGCTCGGTCTGATCGCGTTGGTGTGGGCCGCGCTCTTCGCCGGGGCCGACGATGTCCGCACCTACTGGTCGTTCGCTCCGGCCCATCCCTACGGCTCGGTGGTCGGATCGGCCAACGCGTTCCTGTACAGCCCGGTGGCGGCCCTGGTCGCCCTGCCGTTCCACGCCCTGCCGTTCGGTGTCGTGCGGCTGCTCCTGATGGCCTCCGATGTCGTCTGCCTCGTGTACCTGGCGCGGAGCTGGGCCATCGCGCTGATCGCCCTGCCCCCGGTACTGGGGGACATCGCGACGGGCAACATCCACATCCTGCTGGCCACGGCGATCGTCTTCGGCTTCCGGTATCCGGCGACGTGGTCGTTCCCGCTCCTCACCAAGGTCACGCCGGGCGTTGGTCTGCTCTGGTTCGCCGTGCGACGCGAATGGCGCTCGCTGGCGATCGCGCTCGCCGTGACGGGTCTCCTCGTGGTGGGTTCACTCGTGCTCGCGCCGACATGGTGGCCCGCGTGGCTGCACGTCCTTGCGTCCAGCAGCGGCGCCCAGGTGACCGCGCCGGTCCTGACAGATGCGCCGCTTCCGCTCCGTCTCGTCGTTGCGGCCGGGATCGTGACGTGGGGGGCGCGCACGGACCGCGCCTGGACGGTGCCGCTGGCAGCGATGATCGCGCTCCCGGCCCTCTGGGTCATGGGGAGCTGCCTCCTGCTGGGCGCATTGCCTGGCCTGCGCCTGCAGCATCGTGCGAGGACGGCGGCCCCAGTCTCGGTCCCGGCGGGAGCCCGGAGTCGCGAGCCGGCGGGCGTCGGCCGGGTGGTCGGGTGACGGCAGCGCAGACGCCGGCATCGCCGTCGGCTGCCCGGGATGCCCGGGTCCGGCGGGTGCTGCTGGCTGCCTCCGTGGCCGCGGCAGCGATCGTCTGGGCCTGGGTGATGGTCAGTCCGGGATCGGGCTGGGATGCCCACGTGTACTGGTCCGCCTCGCTCGCCCGTCCGTACGAGTCGTCAGTCGCGGGGCTTCCGGGCGCGTACCTCTACTCGCCGGTATTCCGGCAGGTGATCGAGCCACTCGCGGTCTTTCCATGGCCCGTCTTCCACGGCGTGTGGGTGGCCCTGCTGCTTGGTGCCATCGTCCTCCTGGGGGGGCCGTTCGCGATCTTCCTGCTGCTCAATCCGCTCGTGCTGTTCGAGCTGCAGGCCGGCAACATCCACACGCTGCTCGCCCTCGCCATAGTGGTCGGGTTCCGCTACCCGGCATCGTGGGTGTTCGTCCTTCTCACCAAGGTCACCCCCGGCGTGGGTGTCCTGTGGTTCGTGGTCCGCCGCGAATGGCGCAACCTGGCCACCGTGATCGGCGCGACGGCGGTGGTCGTGGCGCTGTCGTTCGTACTGGCGCCGGCGCTGTGGGTGGAATGGCTGAAGTCGCTGCTCGCCAACGCCGCCATTCCCGTCAGCGACTACACCGGATCGATATTCGGACCGCTCTGGATCCGAGGGCCGCTCGCGGTCGTGATCGTTGTGTGGGGCGCGCTGACGAACCGGCGCTGGAGCGTCCCGCTGGCGGCTACGGTCGCGATCCCGCTGCTCGCACTGTTCAACCTGACGCTGTTGATCGCGATCGTCCCGCTCGTGCTGCCGCAGATCGCGCGGTTCCGCGGCAACGCGCGGCTGCTGCCGCCGGCTGCCGAGCCTCCGCAGGCCCCCGCTTCTGGGGAATGGGGCGTGGCAGCACCCCGATCGAGCGCCGGGTAGCCATGCCCATGTCCGAATGAGCAGCGATCACGAATCCGTCGTGAGACCTGATCCTCCGGCCGGGCTATCCCCGGGCGGCGACCTCGATCGTGGTCCAGTAGCATCCGCCTGCACATCCGCGCACAGGTAGCGAGTTTCCCTTGGTCATCGTCGTCATGCCGGCGTACAACGCCGCGAAGACCCTCGAGCGCACCTACCACGACATCCCGCGCGACGTGGTGGACCGGATCATCCTGGTCGACGACGTGTCGCGCGACGAGACCGTGGAGATCGCGCAGCGCCTGGGCCTGGACGTGGTGGTCCACCCGCAGAACCGCGGGTACGGCGGCAACCAGAAGACCTGCTACCGCGAGGCGCTGGCGGCCGGCGCCGACGTCG
>JAJYJR010000363.1 GCA_021789355.1 Chloroflexota bacterium
CGCGCACCGCAGCCGCCCCCTCGCGCGTCGATGTGAACCCAGCGGGCCGCAAGGGGCACCCCTCGCGCGTCGATGTGAACGCGGCGGGCTGCAAGGGGTACCCCTCGCGCGTCGATGTGAACCCAGCGGGCCGCAAGGGGTACCCCTCGCGCGTCGATGTGAACGCAGCGGGCCGCAAGGGGTACCCCTCGCGCGTCGATGTGAACGCGGCGGGCTGCAAGGGGTACCCCTCGCGCGTCGCTGTGAATGAGGTGCGACAAGTGGGCACCCCTCACACATCGATGCGAACGCAGCGCGTCATAGGGCACCCTTCGCGCGCTGCGATGCGGAACGCATCCGTTGCGCGAGGCCCCCCTACCGGCGGCCCGCACCGCCAGAGCCCCCGATGCTGGCCTCACCGGGGGAGGCCGCAGGGGTCGTCTCGAATCGGCACGACGGGTCGATGGCTACGGGCAGCTCCAGCCTGAGCAGCCGTCCGACACCTTGGTTCCGTTCGGGAGAGTGGCGGAGGCATGAACCCACCCGCTGTTGAACCAATGGGTGTCGGTCACGCTCGTCTGTCCGGCCGCCATCGAAAAAGGAAGAGGGCACCCATCCGTGCACGACTCGTCGGTGATGTCGCCGCTTACCGTCCCCGCGCGGTAGGCGATAGGATGATCGTTCGCATCATGCAGCGTGACCGTCACCGAGTTAGTCCCATCGTATTGGACATCAATGGGTGAGATCCCGAGCCGCACCACGGGATCGGTCGTCACCGTCCAGGTCGAGGAGGTGGTACCGGCGATGATTGAAGCATTGAGGGTTGCGGCGGTGGTCGAGGACGTGAGGCGAACGGTCAAGGTCTGACCCGGGGCCAGGGTTCCGTTGGTGCTCCAGGGCCCAGAGCCGACCTGCAACTGGGGCGAGCCGTCTCCGCTGATCGAAACCGGGATGGGGGCGTTGAATCCGGTCAGCGTGAGCGTGTTCGAAGCGACGACCAGCCCGGTGTCGGGGAGCGTGACGTTGGTGAACGCGAAGGCGTTCGGCGCGATGCCGGCGCGGCAGCTCTGAGTCGCCGGCGGCGGGCAGCTACTGCCGCCGCAGAAGAGCTGGTCGGCGAGGGTGGTGCCCTTCGGCGTCGTGACTCGGACCTGGGTCATTCCGTCGGATGCCGTGGGGAGCCCCGAGGGGAGCTGGACTTCGAGCTGCTGCACGGAGCTCGCGGTGATCGTCGCGTCGACCCAGGTGCCGGACGTGTTCGACCCGAAGGAGACCGTGTTGTCCGACGCCTTGGGTGCGAAGTTCGAGCCGTAGATGTCGACGGTGTCGCCGGCCTTCCCCTGCGTCGGCGTGATGAAGGTGATGTGCGGCGCGGAGGGCGTCCGGTCGATGCGGACGATCTTCGAGCCGCTGCCGATGAGGACGTTCTGGTTCGGATCGACCGCGACTCCGGCCGGCGAGGAGAGGCCGTCCGTCATCACGGAGTCGCTGCCGCCGCCCTTGGGCACCAGGTAGACGACGTCGTTGTCGGCGTCGGACACATAGAGGCTATCGGCGCTGTCGATCGCCATCCCTTGCGTGTTCGCGGTGGCGGGCATCGTCGCGTACGGGCTCACCGTGCCGGAGTTGCCATCGACCTGGACGATCAGATTCGCGCCGGTCGCGCCCTTGGTGCCCGCGACGAGGGCGGTGCCATCCGATCGGACCGCGAGGGCGCCGGGGGTCAGTCCGAGGCCGTACGCGAATGTCTGAATCAGCGGGGGGCTGATGAAAGTGACTTGCTTGATGACGGCGTTGCCCGTCGAGCTCACGTCCAGCTTTCCGCTGGTCGGGTCGAACCCGATGCCCCACGGCGACTGCACGTCCGGATTGCCGAAGAGGCTGGTCGCTCCGGTCAGGTCTGGCGCGTAGGAGCTGAGCGAGGCGCCATTCGTCGCATAGACGTTTCCGTCGCTTCCGATGGCGAGTCCCCGCACGGTTCCCCCGGCGCCCGTGCTGGTCACGATGCACCCCGTCGCCGGATCGACCTTGGCGATCGAGCTCGGATTGACGCCCGCGTAGATCCATCCTTCCGGCGAGGTGGCGAGGGCGGTGGCCGACGGGGTGACCACCGAGATCACCTCGCCCGGAACGCAGTAGCTCGAGCCGTCCGCGTACGTGGCGCAGCGCTGGCCCTGGGGGCAATCGATGTCGTAGGAGCAGGTCGCCTCGCAGGCGCTGGTCGAAGCCTGGCAGCTCGTGTACTCGGGACAGGCGGCGCAGTTGAGGCAGGTGTGCGTGGTCGCGTCGCAGTAGTAGTTCTGCTTGCAATCGCTCGCCGAGGCGCAGGCGGGTCCGCACTGGCCGGTCGCGGCGTCGCACTTGGGTCCGGCGGACGCGCCGGCGCAGTCCGCGTCGGTCGCGCAGAGCGCGCTGACGCAGACGCCGCCCTTCGCGAGGTCGCAGGTCTGACCGGATGCGCAGTCGGCGCCGGTCGCGCAGCGATCGGTACATGCCCCGGTGGTCGTCTGGCAGTACTGGCCGACCGCGCAATCGGTGTCGACATGGCAGTAGCTGGTGCAGGTTCCGTCCGCGCCGCAGTGCGCGAGCGGAGGGCAGTCCGCGTCGGTCTGGCAGAGCGCGAGGCAGGCGCCGAGGGTGGAGTCGCAGGCCTGCCCGGAGCCGCAGGAGCCGGAGGTGCAGGTCGTCTGGCACGAGTTGTCCGCCGGCCGGCACGACTGGCCGTTGTTGCAGTCGAGATCGTTGTCGCAGGCGACCGCGCAGTGGTTGGTGAGGAGGTCGTCGACGCACGCGGTCAGCGTGAGGGTCTGGGCGCTGATGCCGGTGCCCTTCGGCGTGACGACGGCGACGTGGATCGGGTGCGACGAATCGGACACGAGCCCGGTCGGGATGGGGAGCTTGATCTGCCCGGCGCTCGAGCCAGCCGCGACCCGCACCGTCGAGTACTTGTTCCAGAACACGACCGTATTGTTCTTGGCCCCCGCCGTGGCGTCGAAGTTGGTTCCGACGATGGTGAGCGTATCTCCCGGCCGGCCGGACGTCGGCGAGATGGCGAGGATGGCCGGCGGCGCGTTCTGACTGATGTCGAAGACGGTCAGGACGTTCTTTCCGAAGTTCGTGACCCACAGCCGCCCGACGGGGTCGAAGGCGAGGCCCCACGGTTGGTACAGGCCGTCGGCGAACCGGATGACCTGGCCGCGCGGGGTGATCTTCCAGAGCACGCCATCCGGCTCGTCGGTCACGAAGAGATCGCCGGCGGCGTCGAAGACCATGGACTTGAGATCGCCCATCGTCGGGTCGCTCGCGTAGGAGGCATCGAATCCGGCGCCGACCCGCGCGACGCCCCAGGTCCCGTTCAACGGACCGGCGCCGATCTTCCCGGCGATGAAGAGCCGCCGCTGCGCGTCGACCGCCACGGCCTGCGGCGGCCGATCGAGCCCGTCGCCGATGGTCGCGGTCACCATGTGCGTTCCCATCCAGCGTACCTGCTTGATGAGACCGTTCCCGCTGCTCGCGATATCCAGCGCCCCCGACGGCTCGAACTGGATCTGCTCGGGCCCGACCACCCCGACGGTCTGAAGCTGCGTCCAGGCGCTCGACAGAGCCGCGTCGAAGGTGCCGAGGACGAACCCATCGGACGTGTAGACCGTGCCCGCCGAATCGAGCGCGAGGCCGACGACGCCATTGGTGCTGGAGCTGGCGGTCAGCGTTCCCGAGCTTATCAGCGCGCCGGTGGGGCTGAAGTGATCGACGACGCCGGCGTTCGCGCTCGTGAGCCCGCCGACGTAGACCGTGGTGTCGGGCGAAATCGCGAGGCCCAGGCCGTCCTGGTTGGAGGTCGACAGATTGATGTTGGTGCCCGGCTCGCAGAAGCGCGGGTTGTCGAACCCGCAGCGCTCGCCCGGCCTGCAGTCGCCGTCGGACGCGCACTTGAAGACGCAGTGGTTCTGCAAGGTCGGCGGCACGCTGCTGCCGGTCAGGCACGCCTCTCCGCTCGGGCAGTCGGCGTCCGTCTGGCACTTGGCATAGCAGCGGCCGTTGCTCGGCTCGCAGTAGTTGCCCGTTCCGCAGTCCGCGTCCACCGAGCAGGTCGACGTGCAGTGTCCGGTGTCCGAGTTGCACACCTGCCCGTCGGCGCTGCCGGTGCAGTCGGTGGCGGTCTTGCAAGCGGCGACGCACTGGCCGGTCGAAGTGCACACCTGGCCCGACCCGCACTGGACGTCGCTCGTGCAGGCGCACACGTTGCTCACGCAGGACGCGGTCGTGCAGTCCGAGCCGTGCTGGCACCCCTGGCCGATCGGGCACGCCGGACACGAGCCGCCGCAGTCGACGCCGGTCTCGTCGCCGTTCTTCACCTGATCGGTGCACGTCGGCGCCTGGCAGATTCCGCCAGTGCAGACGCCGCTGGCGCAGTCGGAGGCCTGCTTGCACCCGCCGCCGTCGGCACACGGCGTCGGGCAGCTCCCGCCGCAGTCGACGCCGGTCTCGTCCCCATTCTCGACGCCGTCGGTACACGTCGGAGCCTGGCAGACGCCGGTCGTGCAGACGCCGCTGGCGCAGTCGGATGGCTTGGCGCATCCCTTGGTCGCCGCGCACGCCGGGCAGGTGGCGCCGCCGCAGTCCGTGTCGGTCTCGTCCCCGTTCTTGACGCCGTCGGTGCAGGTCGGCGCCTGGCAGATCCCGTTCGTGCAGACGCCGCTCGCGCAGTCGGACGGCTTCGAGCACGCCTCGCCCGCCGAGCAGGCCGGGCATTTCGATCCGCCGCAGTCCACGTCGGTCTCGGCGCCGTTCTTCACGCCGTCGGTGCAGGTCGGCGCCTGGCACTTCCCGTTGTCGCAGACGCCGCTCACGCAGTCGGAGTTGTGCATGCACCCCTCGCCGTCCACGCACGGAGACGGGCAGCTCCCGCCGCAGTCGACGCCGGTCTCGTCGCCGTTCTGCACGCCGTCGGTACACGTCGGCGCCTGGCAGATCCCGTTCGTGCAGACGCCGCTCGCGCAGTCGGACGGCTTCGCGCACGCCTTGGTCGCCGCGCAGGGCGGGCACGCGGAGCCGCCGCAGTCCACGTCGGTCTCGGCGCCGTTCTTCACCCCGTCCGTACACGTCGGCGCCTGGCAGATGCCGCTCGTGCAGACCCCGCTCGTGCAGTCCGAATTCTTCTGGCACCCCTGGCCGTCCGGGCACGCCTTCGGGCAGCTCCCGCCGCAGTCGACGCCGGTCTCGTCGCCGTTCTTCACGCCGTCGGTGCAGGTCGGCGCCTGGCAAACCCCATCCTGGCAGACGCCGCTGGCGCAGTCGGATGGCTTGGCGCAGCCCTTGGTCGCCGCGCAGGCCGGGCACTGGCTCCCGCCGCAATCGACGTCGGTCTCGCTGCCGTCCTTGACGCCGTCGGTGCATGTCGGAGCGGCGCAGGTGTTCTGGAGGCAGACGTTGCCATCGGAGCAGTTGCCGCACTCGAGGGTGCCGCCGCAGCCGTCCGGAATCGAGCCGCAGGCGTCCTGGCCGCACTTCGCCGGGGTGCACGTCGTCTGTCCGGCGAGCTGCACCCGCGCCGAGGGCGCGTTGTCCGCGTTGCTGACGACGTCGATGTAGGCGCCGTCCTGGCCAGCCGTGGTCGCGTGGTAGGTGACGCTCACCTTCACCGTCGTCCCCGCCGCGATGGTCGAGGGGATCGTCGCGACCTCGAACGCGTGCCGCACGTCGCCCTGGACGGTCGTCGCCGACAGAGTCAGCGCCAGCGACCCCGAGTCGGTGATCGCCAGCTCCTTCGTGACCGACGTCCCCTGCGGCTGGGCCCCGAAATCGAGGGTCGCGGGCGAGAACCGAATCTCGGCGTACGACCGGCCCGTGGGCGCGGTCGAGCTGCACCCGAGCATCCCTATCGCGGCGCAAACGGCTCCCACGATCCGCCACGTCATCCTGTTCATCGGCTTCTCCGTCAAGGGCTCACGCGGACGCTCCGCGGCCTATTCGGCGCGCAACACTCCCGCCGTGTCGGCGCGTTGTCAAGTCGCGATCGCCGAGTCGAGGCCGCGTGTCCGGCGACCTGGCCGCGGGGGACAGGAACCTATCGCGACCGCTGGGGCTCGCGCTGATTCCGAACCATGCCTAACTGCTTGCTGGGTATCCAGACATCTCAGGTTGTCGTTCCCGCTCGCCCTGAGGCGGCCGGGCCCACGGACCTCGCTCGTTGCCACCGCCCTCGTGCCCGGCCCTCGAAGGGCCGTGAGGGCTCGGCACA
>JAJYJR010000364.1 GCA_021789355.1 Chloroflexota bacterium
GGGTCCGCTGCCCCACCTGCAACGGCTCCGGCGGCCGGAAGCCCGCCCCGAAGCGGTGACGGTCGCGGTCGTGATCGGGGCCACGCGCGGCGACTCGCCGTGGCTGGCGGACCTGCTGGCGAGCCTCGACGGCTGCCGCTGGCCGGTGGTCGTCCACCTGACGCGGGCGTTCGAGCTGGCGACCATCGGCTGGGCCGCCAAGCACTTCGAGGAGTACGTGTTCCTGCCGGAGTCCACGGTGGTGCTTGGCCTCGGCCTGTTTGACGCCTGCTTCGCACAGCACCACGGCCTGAGCGTCGACCTCGGGCGAGCGCAGGGCGGGCGCTTCCGCATGTACCTCGGCAAGTACCTCGCCGCCTCGGTGCTCGCGCAGGGGGTCCCCGAGGTGCCGGACAAGGACGCGGCGGTGAACTACGAGGGCTCGTGGTGCGAGCAGTACGCGCGCCGCGAGATGGCCGCCGGGCGGTACGTCGCGCTCGGCGACCCGCTGGAGCACTCGTCGCGGTTCGAGGAGCGCCACGGGCGCGTCAACATGGTCGTCCAGAACGCGTACCTGATGCGGCTCAAGGGCGCGTGGGACTGGCAGTCGCTGCAGCAGGCCAAGGCCCGCATCGCGGGCGGCGGCATCTGAGAGAGAGGAGAACGGGATCGTGCGCATCCTCGTCACCGGGGCTCGGGGGTTCATCGGCTCGTGGGTCACCGACGCGCTGCTGGCGCGCCACGTCGGCGTGATCGCCTTCGACCGCTACCGGCCGGACGAGGCGGCCAACGACCGGCCGGGCGTCGACCGCTTCCTCGGGGACGTGCGCGACCACACCGCCGTCAGCGAGGCGGTCGGCCTCAGCGACGGCGTGATCCACCTCGCCGGGGTGCTGGGGACCGCCGAGACGATCAGCGACCCGGTGCCGAGCATCGAGACGAACGTGCGCGGCTCCCTCAACGTGTTCGAGGCGTGCCGCCACTACCGCAGGCGGGCGGCGTACATCACGGTCGGCAACTACTGGTTCTACAACAGCTACTCGATCACCAAGACGACCGCCGAGCAGCTGGCGTGGATGTACAACCGCGAGCACGGCACCGAGATCGCGGTGGTGCGGGCGCTGAACGCCTACGGGCCGCGCCAGAAGGAGTCGCCGGTCCGCAAGATCATGCCCAACTTCATCCTCCCGGCGCTGCGCGGCGACCCCATCACGATCTACGGCGACGGCGAGCAGGTCATGGACATGATCCACGTCCGCGACGTGGCCGACGTGCTGGTGCGCGCGCTGCTGGAGGACCACGGCCAGTACCGCCCGGAGCCGAACCGCCACGCCGACAACCCGAGCAAGTTCGAGGCCGGGTCGGGCGTCCCGACCACCGTCAACGAGATCGCGGCGGCGGTGATCGCGGCGGTGGGGCAGGGCAGCGTCCGGCACGTCCCCATGCGGGGCGGCGAGCCGCTGCGGTCGGTGGTGCTGGGGGACCCGGAGACGCTGCGCCCGCTGTACGGCGGGGAGCTGCCGGCCCTCACCCCGCTGGACGAGGGGATCGCCGAGACGGTGGCCTACTACCGGGAGCGCGAGCGCCGGGCGGTGGGACTCGCCGCGCGATGATCGCCGGTCACCGCGTCGTGGTATGTATACCATATGGCCGAGCCAGAACGGTCGCCATCCTCCTCAACTACCTGCGCCGCGACCGGGAGGTGGTCGACGAGGTGCAGCTCTGGCTCAACACCGACCCCGACCAGCGCGAGGACGCGGCGTGGGCCGAGGAGCAGGCGCGCATCTTCCACGGCTGGGTCAGGGTCGTCCAGCGCCCGATCAACCCGCCGCTGCGGCCGAAGCAGCTCAACACCGGCTTCTTCTACTCGGTGGCGCGCGACCCGGGGACGTACTACTTCCGCTTCGACGACGACGTCGTGTACGTTCACCCGCGCTACTTCGCGGAGCAGGTGGCGTTCCGCGACGCGCATCCCGAGGCGCTGCTGGTGATGGGCAGCATCGTGAACAACGCGGTCTGCTCGTGGGTGTTCCAGCAGCGCGGGATCGTGGGGACGGAGCACGGCACGGTCGCGTCGCCGTACTGCATGGACCCGGTGGGCTGGGCCGACGCCGACTTCGCCCTCGCCCTGCACCGCAGCTTCCTCGACGACGCCGAGGCGGGCCGGGCCGACCGCTGGCTGTACGACCAGCCGCACGTACTGGCCGACGCGACCCGGTTCAGCATCAGCAACTTCGTGTGGACCGGGGAGCAGGCGGCATCGTGGGGCGGGCCGACCCCCCTCCGCGACGAGGAGATCTTCCTGACCGAGCACTGGCCGCGCGAGCAGCGGCGGTGGAACGTGGTCAACGGGATGGCGCTGGTCGCGCACTACTCGTTCTTCACCCAGCGGGCGCTGGACGGGACCGACGTGCTCGACCGCTACCGGCGGCTGTCGGAGCGCGAGCTGTCGCACTCGTACTACCGGCTACTGGGGGAGGCCGCGGGCTAGGACTATCCCTGACGGCCGGGAACCGGGGTAGGACGAGAGTTCGACCCCGGGGCGGTGTGGTACAGCACTCCCGGGGCCGACGAGCAGGTAGGCCGTTCTACAGGCGGAGAGTCAGTCCCTTCTCGGCCAACCGCCGGATCGCCTCCGGGCCGGTGACCAGCGCGTCGGCGAGGTCGGTGTCCTCGAAGAAGTCGGAATCCCGTTCGGATACCAGATCGCCCCCGCGTTCGAGGCTCCCTGTGCTGGTGGGACCATCCTACCCACTCGCCGTCAGTCTGTCAATGGGTAAGTTGAGGGAGGCGACCGTGGCCGACTGCCCGCACGGGATCGCCATGACCCAGACCTGCCGGGAGTGCGGGCGCTGGGCGCACGAGGCCCAGCCGTGGCGGCCGAGCCCGGAGGGCCGAGCCCTGATCCTCGCCTACCTCGACCACATCGCCGAGAGCCTGCTGCTCCTGACCGAGCGCGGCAGCGCGCCGGACCTCCGGCGGCGGGCAGAATACGAGCGGCTGCACGAGCAGTCCGCTCCCCAGCGCGGAGGTGCTCAGTAGCTTCCATCGTCGACCCGTCGGGCGAACTGACCTACGCTCGCCTCGGCCCCATCAGCCGCGTCGAGAAGGGACCCGACGGCAGCGTCTACGTCTACGGGCTCGCCACCGACGGGACGGTGGACTCCGACGAGCAGATCGTCGACCCCGACTTCGCGAACCGCGCGATGGCCAAGTGGTTCGCGACCCGCGCGAACGTCCGCGAGATGCACCAGCCGAGCGCGGTCGGCAAGGGCGTCCAGCTCGTGGCCGAGCCGGACGGCCAGTACGTCAAGTCGAAGGTCGTGGACCCCGTGGCCGTGCGGAAGGTCCTCGACGACATCTACAGCGACTACAGCGTGGGGATCGCGCGCCCCCGCATCGTCCGCGACCCGCACGCGCGCAACGGCCGTATCGTCGACGGCGAGATCGTCGAGCTGTCGCTGGTCGACCGCGGCGCGAACTACAACGCCCACTTCGCCATCGCCAAGCGCGCCAAGGGCGGCGGCGTCCAGTACGTCGGGCAGGAGGTCGTCATGGGGGCCTTCGTCGAGCCGGACGCCGTGAAGCAGGGCACGTTCACCCACAGCCACATGCACATGGGGCCGAACGGCATCCCGCACAAGCATCCCCACACGCACAGCGCGGCGACGCCGCCGCACGACGAGTTCCACGAGGGACAGCCCCATGCCCACAGCCATCAGGAGGAGTCAGTGACCGATGCCAAGCCGGACGCGCAGGAGCAGGGCCTGACCCCCTCCGACGCAGCGAAGGCCGCCAAGTGCGGGAAGTGCGGCGGGACCGCCTTCACCGACGGCAAGTGCGACAAGTGCGGCGCGGCCATGCCGGCCGCGAAGGGCGCGGACCTGTCCGACGTGGCAGACGACGTGCAGGACCTCGTGGAGGACGCCCAGCAGCTCGCGCAGGACGCGGGCGACGTCTCGGGCGCGGACGACGACGGGGACAAGGCCGCCGCCCCGGAGGCGCCCGCGGAGGACGGCAAGAAGCCCCCGTTCGAGGGCGCCGCGCCGCCCTTCGGCAAGAAGCCCGCCAAGAAGCCGAAGGGCCGCAAGGTCGCCAACGAGCCGTCGATGGGTCCGCCCAGCGGCCCCGGCCCGGCCATCCCCTCGGCGGCGAAGGCCGCGGGGGACGACGCCCCGGCGAAGGACCCCAACGTGGGCGGAGGGGTCGACCGGTCGAAGATCCCGACCAAGGACTTCGTGTTCCCCGAGGACGCGCCGGACGGCGGCTTCCCGATCCACAGCCCCGGCGACGTGTCGGACGCGGTGTCGTCGTGGGGCCGCTACAAGGGCGACAAGACGTTCGCGCAGTTCCAGAAGCGCCTGACCAGCATCGCGGAGCGCAAGGGGGACGCATTCGTGGCCGAGCTGCCGCAGGCGTGGAAGGACGAGAAGGAGGGCAAGCGCGCCGCCAAGCGGGCCGCCAAGCTGGCGAAGGCCGAGCTGCGGTCGCAGGTCCGACTCAAGGCCGAGCGCGAGCGGCTGCTGGGCAAGGGCGCCGGGCCGGTGCTCCGGCCGACCGCGATGGCCGCGCTGCCGAAGGCCATCCGCCGGGCGCACGACGCGTCCTGCCCGGCGTACCCCACCGAGGCGCTGCTGGACGCCTACCCGTCCATCGCCAAGAACGGGGTCGCCGCGGCGCTGGGTCCGATGGCCCAGCAGGCGATCTACTCGATGCTCGCCAACGAGGTGCAGGAGGACGGCGGCTCGGGCAACGAGTCCTTCGAGGTCCACAAGCTCGCGAAGGCGTACCACGCGCTGTGCGTGGTGCTGGAGGCCGAGCAGCAGCAGTCCAGCCCCGCCGTCGACATCGGCGCGGCGTTCCTCTCCGCCCGCGCGGAGGCGCACGACGCGTTCAAGCAGGCCAACGCCGACGCGATGGGGCCGGGGGGCGAGGGGCCGACCATCCCCAAGCCGACCGACCCGCCGAGCCCCGGCCAGTACCGCCGCCCGTACATCACGACGGGCACGGCGGCCGCCACGGCGGAGGAGCGCAACGTCCCCGTCACCTCGCCGAACCGCCCGGTCGACGCCGAGCAGTTCGACCGCGGGCCGCTCACGGACGGGCAGGAGCGCTCGTTCGCCGACAAGATGCGCGACTTCCACGATGCGCTCGTCACCGCCATGCCGGACCTCTGCCGCATGGACGCGCCGACCCCGCCCTACGGAACGGGCGACCGCGCGTTCCTCGCGCCGGACCCCTCCGGATGGTTCGGCGACACGCGCCAGCCCGCGCAGTCGTTCGTGCGGCCGCCCAGCATCGGCAGCATCGACAGCGGGCAGGGCAACCTTCCCAAGCCCATCACCATCCCCGCCTCCGCCCCGGCCCCCGGGGAGAAGCAGGCCGGAGTGACGCAGGTCGCCCCGGCCGCGGAGGCCGTCATCACGCAGATCACGCAGGCCGACATCGACGCGGCGGTCGGCAAGGCCGTCGAGCCGTGGATCGGCAAGGTCAACTCGCTCCAGCGTCTGGTCGACGATCTGGCCGGGCAGGGAGACCCCGCGCAGCGTGCCGCCCGCGGCACGGCGAGGTTCCTCGGCAAGGCGGCCAACCTCGGCCCCAGCGCGAAGGAGGCTCGGCGGCAGGCCGAGCGGGAGCGCAGGAAGGCCGAGGACGTCGAGTACTGGCGCGGCGTGGCCCTCGCGGGCGCGTCGGACCAGCGCGCGCGCGCCATCCGCAAGCTCGCGAGGCTCGGCGTCGACGTCGACGAGATCGACGACTGACCCACCATCCCGCGCCCGCTAGGGCGCCCAGCTAGGAGAACGTCTCACTGGCGACCATCATCGACGGGTCGCGCGCGGTCGTGCCCTCGGGCGTGCCGCGCATGGCCGACTTCAACGTCGTGGCGAAGCGCGCGAAGGACAATGCGCCGCCCCTCGCCGCGGAGCTGGTCAAGGGCTCTGCCTTCCGCACCACGGGCTACGGGCCGAACCCGAAGCCCATGAAGCAGCGGCGGGCCGACAAGGAGGGACAGGAGCTGATCGCGGCGCTCCGCAAGAGCGCCGCGCGGACCAAGCTCGACACCCCGCGCGTCATCAAGGGCATCAACCAGTCCGCCTTCGGGCAGTTCCTGCAGGCGTACAACCAGATGCCCCAGCAGCAGGGCATGAACCAGATCGTCACCGCTCTCAACGAGCTGGCGGCGGCGGTCGGCAAGTCCATCAGCATCACGAGCCCGCTCACCACGTCGTTCGCGCCGT
>JAJYJR010000365.1 GCA_021789355.1 Chloroflexota bacterium
CGTGGGCAAGGATGTGCGGGGCCTGCGCACCTCTGCAGTCATCGTCGGGGGAGCCGTTGCCGGGCTGAGCGGTGCGGTGCTCGTCGGGTTCATCAACGTGTGGGCCCCATCGGCGTGGGAGTACCAAGAGACGGTCGTCCTGATCGCCGCGGTCATCGTCGGCGGCCTTGGCAACAACATCGGCGCCATCCTTGGGGCCATTCTCGTGCCCCTCGGGTTCGCCGAGGCGACCCGGTTCATCCCGCCCTTCGGACCACCTGGTCTGGTGCCCGCGCTTGAGTGGGTGGCGATCGGTGCTCTCGTACTGCTGTTCTTGTGGTTCCGCCCCTCCGGTGTCGTGCCGGAACGCCGGCGAGTGATCGCGAGCACCGCTGGCCCGTACTCGATAGCTTCGGCGGACCTGTCCGATGCCGATCGCTGAGCACGACGGCTCGGCCGTGCGTGCCGCCGGGGAAGTCGGGACGAGTGCGCCGATCCTTGAGACGAGGGGCGTCCATCGCGAGTTCGAGGGGGTTCGCGCGGTCTGCGAGGTATCGCTCTCGCTGGCCCGGGGCCGGCTGACCGGTCTGATCGGTCCGAACGGGGCGGGCAAGTCCACGCTCCTCGGCATGCTAGCGGGCACGATCAGACCCACCGGAGGGCGGATCCTCTTCGAGGGCCGGGACATCACCTACACCGCGACCTACGAGCGCGCCCGGGCGGGGATCCTGCGCACGTTCCAATTGGCGAGCGAATTCAAGCGACTGACAGTCCTCGAGAACCTGCTCTCGAGCATCCCCGATCACCCGGGCGACTCGCCCGTCGGCGCCTTTCTTGGGCCGCGGCACTGGGGCGCTCGCGAGGGGGCGGCGCTCCACGAAGCGCAACGGCTGCTGGAGCGCTTCCGGATGTCCGCGACGGCAAACGACTACGCCGGAGACCTGAGCGGCGGCCAGCGTCGGCTGGTCGAGATCATGCGGGCACTGATGGCCCACCCGACGCTGTTGCTTCTGGACGAGCCCATGGCCGGCGTACATCCCGCGCTGGCGGCCGAGATCGGCGAGCACCTGACTACCCTGGTCGGCGAGGGGATGACGATCCTGATGGTCGAGCACGAACTGGAGATGGTGGACCGGCTGTGCGACCCGGTCGTCGTCATGGCCGAGGGGTCCCTGCTCGCCCAGGGCACGATGGCCCGGTTGCGCCAACAGACGGCGGTCGTGGAGGCCTACCTTGGTGGTTGATGCAGTCGCGCGGCCACAGGCGCTGCTGCGTGCGGAGTCCGTGACAGCCGGATACGGCGGGGCCCCCGTGGTGCATGAGGTGTCGCTGGCCGTCGGGTGCGGCGAGATCGTGTCGCTCATCGGCCCGAATGGGTCCGGCAAGAGCACGTTGCTCAAGAGCCTTGTCGGGCTCCTGCACGTGTCGTCAGGTCGGGTGATGTTCGAGGGTCGCGATGTCACCAACCACGATCCCGAGGAGCTCGCGCGCAAAGGCGTTGGCTACGTTCCCCAGGTCGATGACGTCTTCGAGACACTCACGGTTCGCGAGAACCTTGAGATGGGCGGCTACCTGCTCCGGGCGAGGGAGGTCGCGCCGCGAATCGAGCGCGTGGTGCAGGCGTTCCCCCTCCTCTCGACGATGATGACTCGTCGCGCCGACAAGTTGAGCGGCGGCGAGCGCAAGATGCTGGCCATGGGTCGCGTTCTGATGCTTGACCCGAGGCTGGTGGTGCTCGACGAGCCGACAGCCAACCTCGCCCCGGCGATTGCCCACGTCCTCTTGGGCGAACACATCCGGCACCTCGCCGTGACCGGCGCGGCAGTCCTCCTGGTGGAACAGCGGGCGAAGGCTGCCTTGGCCATCTCGACATGGACGCACGTACTGGGTGGCGGACGGTGCCGGATGGAGGGGACCCCCGGCGACTTGTCGACGCGACCGGACTTCATCGATTCGTTCCTGGGTGGAGCGGTGCGATCCATTCGGGAGCCGGGCCCCGCGCCGGTCGCACCGGACACCGCATGCGTGGCAAGTGCCGGGCCAGGGAGGCTCGAGCGTGTGGCGAACTCTACGGAGGACTCATGACGTGAGGGCCGTCCGCGCAACCCACGTGCCAAGCCGGCCGCGGGATTCCGTCGGGTCAGCCGAGCCGCTCCCCGCCGCTGGGCAGCGCGGACACAGCTGCCTTGAGCGGCTCACAAACGCAACCGCCTCATGCTCGTCCCGATGACGCCGCACCCGCCGGCGGACCGACGGCAGCCGCAGCTACGGTACCGGCCCGAGTCACCGTGCCGGCAACCACCATCCCGAAGGAGGAACGAACGTGACCCTCACGCCACCGGTTGAGGCGGGAGCCGGGCTCCTCCGGATCCGCCATTTCATCGGCGGTCGGTTCGTCGACTCGACATCGGGCGCTACGTTCGAGTCGGTCAATCCCACAACCAACGAGCCGTTCGCGGTCGTCGCTGCGGCAGGCCGGGAAGACGTCGACCGTGCGGTGGCGGCGGCTCGCCGCGCGTTCGACGAAGGGCCCTGGCCCCGCATGAGCACCGCCGAGCGGAAGCGGATCCTCTATCGAGTCGCCGACCGCATCGACGCCCGACTCGACGAGCTTGCCCGCCTCGAGTCGACCGACATGGGCAAGCCCATCACCGAGTCACTTGAGAAGGATGTACCGCGGGCCGCGCGCAACTTCAGGTTCTTCGCCGATTACGCCGAGCTCGCCCACACGGACATGTTCGATCAGCGTGCCGCGGGCGTGCTGACGTACACGCTTCGCGAAGCGCGTGGGGTGGCGCTGCTCATAACCCCCTGGAACCACCCGCTGATGCTCGCCGCCTGGAAGACTGCCCCCGCGCTCGCGTTCGGCAACACCGTGGTCCTGAAGCCGGCCTCTGCGTCGCCGGCCACCGCCTCGATCCTCGCCGAGATCTGTGCGGAGGCGGGCCTGCCCGACGGGGTGGTCAACGTCGTGTATGGCGGCGGCGGCGGCACCGGCTCGATGCTGACGAGTCACCCGGGTGTGGACCTCATCTCGTTCACCGGCGAATCCCAAACCGGCCGCGTGATCGCGGCGTCCGCCGCGGCGACGCTCAAGCGGTGCAGCTTCGAGCTCGGGGGGAAGAGCGCGAGCATCGTATTCGCCGACGCCGACATGGAGCTGGCCTTGGCCGGCACGCTCGACGCGATCTACCGCAACATGGGCGAGGAGTGTGTGGCCGGCAGTCGGCTGCTGGTGCAACGGTCGGCCTACGACGAGTTCGTCGCGCGCTTCGCCGAGGCTGCGGGCCGGCTGCGCGTCGGCGACCCGCTCGACCCGGCGACGCAGATTGGACCGCTCGTGTCGCGCGAGCATTGGGACAAAGTGACGGGCTACGTGCGGGTCGGCGTCGAGGAGGGCGGCCGCATCCTGACCGGCGGGAAGCGGCCGGTTGGTCCCGAGTTTGCTCGCGGCAATTTCCTGGCTCCGACCGTCATCGCCGACGTGCGGCCCGACGCCCGCGTGTTTCAGGAGGAGATCTTCGGGCCCGTGCTGACGTGCACCCCGTTCGACGATCTCGACGATGCGATCCGCCTGGCCAACGATTCGCGGTTTGGCCTCGCGGGCACGGTCTGGACTCAGAGTCTCGACGCCGCTCACCGGGTCGCCGCGGGCGTGCGCACCGGCACGCTATGGGTCAACTGTTTCTTCGTGCGCGACCTCCAGGCGCCGTTCGGGGGGTTCAAGGAGAGCGGTACGGGGCGCGAAGGCGGGAAATGGAGTGAGGACTTCTACACCGAGTCGAAAGCCGTGGTCATCAAGCTTCGATAGCGGGATCTGGGCACGACGATCGCGCGGGGGCAGGCGAGACGCGCTGTCCCCGGCCCGAAGCCATCGGGGCGTTGCGCCGCGCCGGTCCGGTGCCGCCGGAGCCCTCGCGCTGTGGTGGCCAACATCGCCCACGATGCACGCCTCCCGCAGCGCCAACTACAGGCCGCGGCGTCGAGGCGGGCAACTCGTACTGGAGGACCTCCCATGCTGCCGACCACGATGGACTTCAAGACGTTCGGAGGCGAGCATCTGTCCCCCGTACTCGGACGGTATTTCGAGCGCGGGTTCGTGCGGGGCGATGGGCACTACCTATACGACACCGAAGGCAAGCGCTACCTCGACTTCGCGTGCGGCATCGCCACCACCGTACTCGGTCACCGGCACCCGGCGGTGACCGAGGCGATCACGCGGCAGGCCGATTGCCTGCTGCACATCTGCAACGCGCTCGGCTATGTCGAGCCGGTGAGCGAATTGGCCGCCGAGCTCGCGGCGGTCCTGCCGGATCCGCTCGATACCGTGTTCTTCGGTAACTCCGGCTCGGAAGCGATCGAGGGCGCCCTCAAGCTGGCCCGCCGCGTGACTGGCCGGCCCGGCGTCGTGGCATTCGCGGGTGGCTTCCACGGCCGCACGATGGGTGCCGTCTCGGTCACTAGCTCCAACGTCAACTACCGCGCCGGGTACGAGCCGCTCCTTCCAGGCGTCTACCTGTCCCCCTTCCCTGACGTATATGCCGCCGGGGGGGATGAGGACCGCGCGACTGGCGAGGCGCTCGACGCCTTGCATCGCGTGTTCGCCACCCAGATCCCGGCTAGCTCGGTCGCGGCCCTGCTGATCGAGACGGTCCAGGGTGAGGGCGGCTACCGTCCGGCCCCCGTCGCCTTCCTGCAGGGACTGCGCGACCTGTGCGACGAGCACGGCATCCTCTACATCGCCGACGAAGTCCAGTGCGGTTACGGCCGAACGGGCCGGATGTGGGGCTTCGAGCACGCTGGGATCATTCCCGACGTCGTCTGTCTCGCCAAGGCGATCGCGAATGGGTTGCCGCTTGCCGCCATCGTCAGCCGGCGTGGACTGCAGGAGCGGTGGGGCAGGGGGGCGCACGGCTCGACGTTCGGCGGCAATCCGGTGGCCTGCGCAGCAGGCGTGGCGGTGCTGCGCACAATCCAGGAGCAGGGGCTGGTCGCCAACGCGGCCGCCCGAGGCGGGGAGCTGATGGCCGGGTTGCACCAGCTGGCCCAGCGCGACTCCGGGATCGGCGACGTGCGGGGGAAGGGGATGATGATCGGCGTGGAATTCACGCGGGATCGCAGCACGCGCCAGCCCGACGGCGCGCGGTGTGAGCGGGTCCGGCTGGCATGCGCAGACCTCGGGATGCTCGTGCTCAGCTGTGGTGTTGAGCATCAAGTGGTTCGATGGATCCCGCCCCTCAACGTAAGCGCCCCGGAGATTCGCGAGGGCCTTGCGATCTTCGATCGCGCGCTCGCCACAGCGTAGCCCACAACCTCGCCAGCGGCGACGACGGTCAGAAGACCTTGCCAACTCGAGAGGCGGTGACCAGCATGGTGGAGATACGCGAGGGCCGGATTCGCACGGGGCAGGCCGACACGTTCTTCTTGGAGGCCGGCCGCGGCGAGCCGGTGATCCTGATCCATGGCTCGGGGCCCGGCGTGTCGGCTCGGGCGAACTGGCGCTTCGCACTACCGGCCCTCGCCGACTCAGGGAGGATCCTCGCGCCAGAGCTACTCGGCTTCGGATCGACGACGACGACCGAGCCGGTCGCATGCGATGTGTGGCTCTGGGTAGACCAGATAGCGCGGTTTGTGGAGGGCCTGGGAATCGCTCGGTGCAGCGTTGTGGGGAATTCACTCGGTGGCGCCATCGCACTCGGGCTGGCCGTGCGGCACCCTGCCCTGGTGGAGCGGATCGTGACCATGGGCACCGTGGGCGTCCCGTTTCCGATTACGTCCGGGCTCGACCAGGTCTGGGGGTACACCCCTGGACTCGCGCAGATGCGCCACCTGGTCGGGCTGTTCACGTGGGATACACGGTATGCGACAGACGAGGAGCTCGTGCGCTTGCGGCACGAGGCCAGCTCAGGTGACGCCGCCGCACGGTACAGTGCCCTGTTCCCGGCGCCGCGCCAGCGCTGGGTAGACGCCCTTGCCATCGCCGACGTGGATCTGGCGACGATCAGGGTTCCGGTGCTCCTCATTCACGGTCGAGATGACCGAATCATTCCCTGGGATGCCACGTCCCTCCGGATGCTCGACCTTCTGCCGGACGCGCGCCTGCTCCTCCTGCCGCGGTGTGGCCACTGGGTCCAAATCGAGCGACGCGATGAATTCCACGCGGCCGTCCGCGATTTCCTGTCACCTGCGCGCCGGTCGGGTGCCTGAGTGAACGCGCGCTTCTGCCGTGACAGGC
>JAJYJR010000366.1 GCA_021789355.1 Chloroflexota bacterium
CACCGGGATCTGGACGTCGATGGTCACCCCGCCCAGCGTGTCGACGACCTGGCGGAACCCCGAGAAGTTGACCTCGACGTAGTAGGGGATCTGGATCCCGAGCATGTAGCCGAGGGTCCCTTTGAGTGCGTTGACGCCGCGGTTGGCGTCGGTCCCGGGGAACAGGTCCGGCGACCCCTCCGCGAAGGTCCAGATGCTGTTGACCTTGTTCGGGTAGATCCCGCCGAAGTAGGCGGCGGCGGGCCATGTCGGCGGCAGGGGGATCTGCTCGAAGTCCCGCGGGACGCTGAACATCGACACCTGCCCGCTCGACGGGTCGATGCTCGCGACGATCATCGTGTCGGTGTTGAACGTCTTGTCCGCGGGGCGCTGGTCGACCCCGACCAGCAGGACGTTGAGGCGTCCGCCATTCCACGGGGCGATGCTCGGCTGCGGCTGGGACACGGTCCCGGTGTACGCACTGGGAGCGGGCGACGCACCGGGCGAGGCCGTGGCGACGGTCGGGTTCGATGGCGAGTCGCTGGTCACGGCCATGATCGTGTCGTGCGCGATCCGGTCGTACCGGGCAAGCGCCACGTGCGCCATGCCCATGACCATGATGACCGCGACCAGGCCGGCCAGCGAGAGCGGCGCGAACGGGACGCGCGGTCGGCCCAGCCGGCCGCCCCCCTCGGGGATCTCGACTGCCGCGCAGCGGTAGGCGTCGATGGCCGCGATGGCGCGGTAGAGGAAGAGCAGCACATCCAGCGCCAGGAGCACGTCCAGCACGAACGGGTCGAAGATGCTGACCTTGAGCACGTCGCGGGTCGAGGCGCTCACGAGCAGCCCGCCGAGCAGCGCGAGTCCGAGGAACGGCGGCGCGGCGAAGGCCAGTGCGCGCGCGTGGCGCCGCGCGTAGAGGTGGCCCAGGCCCGGGAAGATGAGGCTGATGAAGGCAGCCGCGAACGGAGAGGGTCGCCCGACCGGGCGGTCGACGTTCGGCACGGCCCGGATCATACCGGGTCCGCGGGGCGACGGCCAAACGCGGCCCGTGCCCTGACCCCGGCCGCCGCGCGTGGCCGGTACGCCGGCCCGGACGTCCGCCCCGGGCCTCGACCCGGACCGCCACGCGTGGGCGGAACGCGTTTCGGTATCCTACCCTCCAGATGCAGACGCCCTTCCGGCCCGTCCCCGCCCATCCCGACTTCCCCGCGCAGGAACATGCGACGCTCGAGCTGTGGCGCGAGCGGCGCACCTTCGCGCGCCTGCGTGCCCAGAACGCCGGCGGTCCGCGCTGGTCGTTCCTCGATGGCCCCATCACCGCCAACAACCCGATGGGCGTCCACCACGCCTGGGGCCGCAGCTACAAGGACCTCTTCCAGCGCTTCCACGCCATGCTCGGCCAGGACCAGCGCTGGCAGAACGGGTTCGACTGCCAGGGGCTGTGGGTCGAGGTCAACGTCGAGCGCGAGCTCGGCTTCACCAGCAAGCGCGACATCGAGGACTACGGGATCGCCGATTTCGTGAGCCTGTGCAAGCAGCGCGTGCTGACGTTCGCAGCCAGGCAGACCGAGCAGTCGATCCGCCTCGGCATGTGGATGGACTGGAACGACGCGCACGAGCTCCGCCGCCTGCGCGACCTGCTGGCGGACGATCCCTCCCGCGTGATCACGGTCGAGGGGCCGGGCGGACCTGTCACGGACACCGTGGAACAGGTCGTGGGGCGCCTTGGGATGCCGGACCTCGGCGGCTCGTACTTCACCTTCTCCAACGAGAACAACGACCTCATCTGGGGGTTCCTGGCCGAGTGCCATCGACGCGGGTGGCTGTACAAGGGCCACGACACGATGCCCTGGTGCGCGCGCTGCGGGACCGGCATCAGCCAGCACGAGATGTCGGAGGGCTACCAGGACCGCGAGGATCCCGGGCTCACCGTCCGGTTCCCGCTCGTGGAGCGGCCCGGCGAGTCGCTGCTGGTGTGGACCACGACGCCCTGGACGCTCACCTCGAACGTGGCCGCCGCCGTGGGTCCGGGACTTCGCTACGCGAAGGTCCGGCAGGGCGAGCACGTCTACTGGCTGGGCCGCGGCACCCTGAAGCAGGCGCTCGAGGGACCGTTCGAGGTCCTCGAGGAGCGGCCGGGCGAGGACCTCGTGGGCTGGCGGTACGCGGGACCCTTCGACGAGCTCCCAGCGGTCGAGCATGCGTTTGCCGCCGGCACCGGCCCGGATGGCCGGCCCTACGAGCACCGGGTCGTGGCGTGGGAGGAGGTCGGCGAGGAGGAGGGGACCGGGATCGTCCACATCGCCCCGGGCTGCGGCGCGGAGGACTTCCAGCTCGGCCGCGAGCTCGGCCTGCCGATGATCGCGCCGCTCGACGAGAACGGCGTGATCGTGCAGGGGTTCGGGTTCCTCTCCGGGCGCGACGTGCGGGAGGTGACGGAGCCCATCCTCGAGCGGCTGCGGAAGACCGGGCGCTTCCACCGCCTCGAGCCGTACGTTCACCGCTATCCGCACTGCTGGCGCTGCGGCACGCCCCTCGTGTTCCGCCTGGTCGACGAGTGGTACATCAGCATGGGCCCCGTGTACGACCAGCCCCGCGAGACGCTCACGCGCGAGCAGGTGGACGCGAGCCTTCGCTACCAGATCATGGAGGTGGTGGACGGGATCCGCTGGATCCCCGGGTTCGGCTACGAGCGCGAGCTCGACTGGCTGCTGAACATGCACGACTGGATGATCAGCAAGAAACGCTACTGGGGACTGGCGCTGCCGATCTACGACTGCCCGGCGTGCGGAACGGTCGGCGTGGTGGGCGGCATCGCCGAGCTGCGCGAGCGCGCGGTCGAGGGTTGGACCCAGTTCGAGGGCCACACCCCGCATCGACCGTACGTGGACGCGGTGAAGATCGCCTGCGACGGGTGCGGTGCCCCGGTGGAGCGCATCCGCGACGTGGGCAACCCCTGGCTCGACGCGGGGATCGTGCCGTTCTCCACGATGCACTACCGGGAGGACCCGGCGTACTGGGGGCAGTGGTTCCCCGCCGACTTCATCACCGAGAGCTTCCCGGGGCAGTTCCGCAACTGGTTCTACTCGCTGCTCGCCATGAGCACGGTCCTGCGGCGCGAGCCGCCGTTCCGGACGATCTTCGGGTACGGCACCCTGTTCGGCGAAGACGGCCGGCCCATGCACAAGAGCTGGGGCAACGCGATCGAGTTCGACGACGCGGCCGAGCGCATGGGCGTCGATGTCATGCGCTGGATGTTCGCCAACGCGCGACCGGAGGACAACATCCTGTTCGGCTGGCACGCCGCGGACGAGGCCAGGCGCGAGCTGCTCGTGCTGTGGAACGTGTACGCGTTCTTCGTCACGTACGCGCGGCTGGCCGGATGGGTACCGGCGCGGGGGATCGCGACCGCCATCGCGGAGGCGGGGGGCTGGCCGGCGCTCGACCGGTGGATCCTCTCCCGGGCGGCGGGCCTGGCGGCCGAGGTCGAGGAGGACCTGCACGCATACGACGCGCTCGACGCGGCACGCGCGATCGGCGCGTTCGTCACCGACCTCTCCACGTGGTACCTGCGCCGTTCACGCGACCGGATGCGCGGCTCGGCCGACCCGGCCGACCGCGAGTGCGCGTTCGCGACGCTGCACGCGGCGCTGGTCGGTGTCTCCCGGGTCCTGGCACCCATCCTGCCGTTCCTGTCCGAGTCGATCTACCAGGACCTGATCGTGGCGGTGGATCCGTCCCTGCCGGATTCCGTGCACCTCACGCGCTGGCCCGCGGCCGAGCTGGCCGGTTTCCGGGACGAGGCGCTCGAGGGCGGGATGGCGACCGTCATGCGTGCCGTCGAGCTCGCGCGGGCGCTGCGCTCGCACGCGGGGCTGCGGGTTCGCCAGCCGCTGGCGCGCCTCTGGCTCGCGCTGCCGGGCGGCGACCTGCCAGATCGGGAGGCGCTGCTGTCACTGGTCGCCGACGAGCTGAACGTGCGCCACGTGGAGCTCATCGGGGACGAGTCGGAGCTGGTCGATCGGCGGGTGAAGCCGCTGCTCCCGCGCATCGGGAAGAAGCTCGGGTCGCAGATCCCCGCGGTCATGGCCGCCGCGCGCGCCAACGACGTCGAGTACCTGCCGGACGGCTCGGTACGGCTCGCGGGCGTCACACTGGCGCCGGACGAGGTCGAGGTCCTCGCGACCCCGCGGCCCGGAACGGCGGTCGCGCATGACGAGGGGCTGGTGGTGGTGATCGACACCACGCTGACCGACGAGCTGCGCACCGAGGGCGACGCGCGCGAACTGCAGCGGGCGGTCCAGGATCTGCGCCGGGAAGCGGAGCTCGACCTGGACGAGGCGATCGAGCTGTGGGTGGAGCTGCCGGCGGCCGCCGCCGTGCGGCTGGCGCCGTATCTCGCAAGGCTCGCCAACGAGACGCTGGCCTCGGCGATGCACCTGGCGCCACCCCCACCCGACCTGGCGGGGGCCGAGGTGCAACTGGAGGCGGGCCGGGCGCGCGTGGCGCTACGCAGGGTTGGCCCGGGAGAGGAAGCGTGACCGCCGTGGAGGTCGGGGGCAAGGCGCGAGGAGCCGGCGGCGGGCGCCGTGCAATCGTCGGCACGACCTGGCCGCGCCTGGCGCTGTTCACGGGCCTGGCGGCGGCCGTGGTCATCTCGGACCAGGTCTCCAAGGCGTGGGTCAACCGGTCGTTCGCGCTGAGCCGGGCCTCGGACATCGTGGCCGCGCCGCTCGTGCCCCCGACGCCGGTGCTGGGCGATTTCGTGCGGATCGCGAAGGTCTACAACAACGGGGCGATCTTCAGCCTGTTCGGATCCAGCGCGAGCTTCTTCGCGATCGCCAGCCTGGTGGCGATCGCGGTGATCGTGTGGTACGAGGTCACGCGCGGCGGCCGCGCCTCGATCCTGCTCACGCTCACGCTCGGGCTGCTGCTGGGGGGCGCGATCGGCAACGAGATCGACCGTCTCAGGCTCGGCTACGTGATCGACTTCGTGGACATGGGGATCGGGACATGGCGCTGGTACACGTTCAACGTGGCCGACGCCTCGATCAGCGTCTCGATCGTGCTGCTGCTGCTGATCGGGATCGTCGGCGACGTCGGGAGGCCGCCGGAGGGCGCGGGGGCGGTTGGCGCCGGCGCGCCAACCGACGTGAGCCCGCCGGGCGACGGGGACGGGCCCGGCGCCGGCGGCCGGCCGGGCTAGGTGGCAGAGCGCGTGAGCCTGGCCGTGCCGGTCGGCGTCGACGGGGTCCGCGCGGACCGGTTCGTTGCCGACGCGACCGGCATGTCGCGCGCGCACGTCCAGCGGCTCATCCGCGAGGGACGGCTGACCCGGGGAGCCCGCGCCATCCGGGCCAACGTCCCGGTGTTCGCGGGCGACTCCCTCGAGCTGGACGTCCCGGACGTTCGCCCCCTCGAAGTCAAGGCGGAGGCGATCCCGCTGGACGTCGTCTACCAGGATGACGACGTGCTGATCGTGGACAAGCCGGCGGGCCTGGTCACGCATCCGGCGCCCGGACATTCCGGGGGGACCCTCGTGAACGCGCTCCTCGCGCTCGGGGGGCCCGAGACGTTCGGGGGGATCGCCGGGATCGCGCGGCCAGGTATCGTGCACCGCCTCGACCGCGACACCAGCGGGTTGCTGATGGTGGCACGGAACGACCGCGCCCAGGCGAGCCTGATGGCGCAGCTGAAGGCCAGGCGCGTCAAGAAGACATACCTGGCGCTCGTGGCCGGTGAGCCGCCCGCCACGGTGGGCCGGATCGAGGCACCGATCGGGCGGGACCCGCGCCATCGCACGCGGATGGCCGTGGTGCCCGACGGTCGCCCGGCCGTCACCGCCTATCGGGTCCGCGAGCGCTTCGGCGCGTGGACGCTGCTCGAGATCGACCTGATCACCGGGCGGACCCACCAGGTCCGGGTCCACCTCGCGTCGATCGGGTATCCCGTCGCCGGCGATCCGGTCTACGCGACCGGCGCTGCGAGGCGGGGCCCGGACGGGCTGGCGCGGCTCTTCCTGCATGCATGGCGCCTGGAGCTGGAGGCGCCGTCGGGAGGCCGGATGATCCATGCGACCGCCCCGCTGCCGGTCGACCTGGAGGAGGTGCTCGACCGGCTCCGCGGCGGCTCGCGGGGGCGGGGAGGGGAGCCGGCACCGGGCGGACTGCCGCGGGGCGGCGGCGAGTCGACCGCGGGCGGGCGGGCGGGCCCCGGGGCATGACCGCG
>JAJYJR010000367.1 GCA_021789355.1 Chloroflexota bacterium
GTTCATGGCGGAGCCGAGCGGAGTGCCATCGTCGAAGAAGGCCCGGCGGTACCAGTCGCCGTCCCAGCCCTCGCGCTCGAGTGCCCGCCGGAGCGCCTTCATGTGGGCACGCCAGCGCTCCGCACGAGGACGCTCACCGCGGGCCTCCGCGATTGGCGCGAAGGCGGCCATGACCGTGTGCAGGAACCAGCCCAGCCAGACGCTCTCGCCCCGGCCTTCGTGACCCACCCGGTTCATGCCGTCGTTCCAGTCGCCCGACCCGATGAGCGGCAGCCCGTGCGCGCCGACCGCGAGGCTCCGGTCGATGGCCGTCGCGCAGTGGTCGAACAGCGACGCCGACTGGGCTGAGCGTTCCGGCTGGAAGTAGGCGTCTGTCTGGTCCGGCCGCAGCGCCGGTCCCTCGAGGTACGGGACGGTCTCGTCGAGGACCGCCGAGTCGCCGGTGACCGCGAGGTACCGACCGACCGCGTACGGCAGCCAGAGGCGATCGTCCGAGATCCGGGTTCGGACGCCCCGACCCGTCGGCGGATGCCACCAGTGCAGGACGTCCCCCTCGGCGAACTGATGTGCCGCGGCCCTCAGGAGATGTTCCCGGGCGAGCTCGCGCCTCGGAGTCACCAGGGCCATGACGTCCTGGAGCTGGTCGCGGAACCCGTAGGCGCCGCCTGCCTGGTAGAACGCCGTCCTCGCCCACAGCCGGCACGCCAGCGTCTGGTAGATGAGCCAGCGATTGAGCATGATGTCCATGGAGCGGTCGGGGGTCAGCACCTGGACAGTGCCCTGGGTGTCGTCCCAGTAGCTCGCCACACCGCGCAGCGTCGCCGTGTGATCGGACGTTCGGGCGCGCCGGATCAGGTCGGCCGCCGCCGTGGCCCCGTCCGCCTCGCCGAGCAGCACGAGCACCTGGGTGCGCGCTCCGCCGGCGAGCTCGAAGCTGGTCTGCAGGGCGGCGCACGGATCCATGCCGGCGCCGGCGGTTCCCTGCAGCCGGTGTTCGCGGTCCAGGCCGGCGGGCCGGTCCGGACCGCCATTGCGGCCGAGGAATTCGGTGCGATCGGCCGTCCACGCCGTCTGCCGCCCCCCGAGATCGAGGAAGGCGACCCGGCCGCCGAAGTCGGCATTCCACGGGTTGCTCACGAGGAGCGCCCGGGTCTTCGGCTCGAGTGTCGTCACGATCCCGGGGGCGCTGGCCCCGCGCGACGTGCCCAGGACCCACTCGGCGTAGGCGGTCACGGACAGGCGCCTGGAGCGCCCGGAGCGGTTCTCGACCGTCAGAACCGAGACCTTCAGAGGGTCGTCGAGCGGGACGAACTGGACGAAGTCGAGCTGAATGCCGTCGTGCAGGTGCTCGAACCGGCTGTACCCGGCACCGTGACGGGCGACGTACGTCGATTCGTCGCAGCGGATCGGCTGGGCGGTCGGACCCCATACCTCGCCGCTGTCGTCATCGCGGACGTAGATCGCCTCGCTGACGGGGTCGCTGACGGGGTCGTTGGACCACGGGGTGAGCTGGTTCTCGCGACTGTTCCCGGACCACGTGTAACCCGAGCCGGACTCGGAGACCTGGAAGCCGAACGACGCATTGGCGACCACGTTCAACCACGGCGCCGGGGTGGCTTGTCCAGGGCCGATGATGACAACGTACTCCCGCCCGCCGTCGGCAAAGCCGCCGAGCCCATTGAAGAACTCCAGCTCCGTGCGCGGCGCGGGCGCCTCGCTCGTGGTCTGTCTCGAAGCGGGCGGCACTGCGGGCGGAGCCGGCCTCTCGGGACGCTCGAGGCGGATGACCTGATCGGCAAGGCTGCCCCGACGGCTCAGCAGGACGGCCCGGGCGGCTGCCTGGAGGAGCGTGCGGTCCTCCGTGGAGAGCTGGTCCCCACGCAGGATGTACACCCCGCCGTGGCTCGGATGGCCCTCCTGGACGAGGGCGGACCGGCTCATTCGGACGAGCGTCTCGAGTGAGCCCTGCAGGTCCTGGGCGTAGGTGGCGGCATGCTCGTTGAGGATCACGAGGTCGACGTCGAGGAGCTTCAGTCGCCAGTACTCGTGCGCGCGGAGCAGCTGCCGAACGATATCGAGATCCTCGACTTCGTCGATCCGCACCATGACGATAGGCAGGTCGCCCGAGATGCCGTGGGCCCACAGGCCCGGCGCTCCCCGCTCGTTGCGGGCCAGCAGGCCCGGCGACGGCCGCAACGACGGGTCCGAGTAGAGGATCCGGTTCGCCAGGCGCTGGAAGAGCGCGGCCTCGTCGGCCTCGATTCCCAGGTGATGGAGCTGGACCTGCGCCTGCGTCCAGGCCAGGGTCGTCGCGCGTTCGAAGGTGGCCGACTCACGGTACTTGTCGGCCAGGTCCAGGACGTGCTCGCGTGAATCGGCGACGACCGTGGAGAAGATCGCGTGGGCGGTCGCGCCCGGGGCGAGCTTGACCCGGCAGCGGAGGCTGAAGATCGGATCCAGTACCGCCCCGACCGTGTCCGAGAGTGGACGCCCATCGATGACCGAGACCGGCGAGCGGACCGACCGCCCCCGGCCAAGGAAGCGGGCGCGATCCGTCTCGTACTGGATGACCCCGCCGCTCTCCTCCTCGACCGCCGCGACATGGGCGGCCCAGATCGGCTGCTCGTCCCTGGATCGTGGACGGCGGGTCGCCAGCAGGGCGCCGATGTCAGGGGCGAACTCGGTCTGCACGAACAGGTTCTGAAAGGCGGGATGAGCGACATCGGCCGCCTGCGGCGCGAGCGCGATCTCCGCGTATGACGTCAGCTCGATCTCGCGAACGTGCGAGCCGAGATTGGTCAGCGACACGCGGCGGATCTCCGCGTCGTGCTCCGCCGACACGACGACGGTCCAGCCGGTCGCGATCGATCCGTCGCGACGGGAGAACTCGGCGCGATCCTCCGCGTAGGTGACCTCGTAGCTGTCTGCCTCGACCCCGCTGGGCTGATGGCCGGCCGACCACACGGCGCCGGTGTGCACGTCGCGCAGGAAGAGGTAGCTGCCCCACGAGTCACGGGTCACGTCCTCGCGCCAGCGGGTCACCGCCATGTCGCGCCAGCGGCTGTAGCCGGATCCCGCGGCCGTCACCATGACCGCGTACCGCCCATTCGACAGCACGTGCGTCCGCGGGATCGCGTCGTGGGGCGAGGTGAATCGACGGAGGACCGGCGGCACGAGGTCACGCACGTCGGCGGCGCTCTTCACCTCTTCGGCACGTGGCCGGGCCACGAGCACGTCGCGCGGTATCCGCTCCTGAAGCAGCAGCTCCGTGGCCTCGACGATCGGGTCGGCATGGAAGCGCTCCACCATCGCGCGGTCATTGAGGACGTTGCCGAGGGCCACCAACGCCATCCCCTGGTGATGGGCCATGTAGCTCTTCACGATCACGACCGACGCCCCCTCGGGGAGCCGGCGCGCCGTGTAGTCGAGCGCCTCCCGAAAGCCGTACCGCCCGCCCGCTCCCTCGCCGCTCAACCGGGCGAAGTTCCGTGCGGCGGCCTCCGGCTGGATCATCGCTCCGAGGGCGGTCGCGTACGGGGCCACGACGACATCCTCGCCCAGGCCCCGCTTCAGGCCGAGGCCAGGCACGCCGAAGCTCGAGTACTGGTACCGCTGCTCGAGGTCACGCGCGTTGAATGCCGACTCGGAGATGCCCCAGGGCACGCCGCGCTCGGCCGCGTAGCTCATCTGGCGGGCCACGACGAGCCGGTACGTGTGGTCGAGCAAGCTGCGGGCGGGAGCGCGCATCACGAGGGCGGGCATCAGGTACTCGAACATGGACCCGGACCACGAGATCAGGGCGGAACCACGACCGACGGGCGTCAGCGCGCGGCCCAGCCGGAACCAGTGGTCCGTGGCGACATCCCCCTTGGCGATCGCGAGGAAGCTGGCCAGGCGGGCCTCGGAGGCGAGAAGGTCGTAGCAGCTCGGATCCAGCGTGCCGTCCCAGACCCGGAACCCGATCGAGAAGAGCTTGCGGGTCGGGTCGAACAGGAAGCTGAAGTCCGTCTCCCGGAAGCGTCGCTGGGCCTGGTCGGCGATCGATCGGAGCCGCCGCACGAGCATCGCCGAGGCCGGCGGTCCATCGTCGGCCTCGGGGGCCGGTGGATCGGACAGCTCGGCGATCGTCGGGAAAGCGGTCACCCCCGGAGGGGCCTGGAGCAACGCGAGGTCCCGAACATGGCTGCTCACGGCCAGCCAGGTCGCCTCGGCCCAGGTCACCAGTTCGCTCTCGGCACCCTCTCCGCGCTCCGCGGTGAAGGCCGCGGCCACGTCCGACAGCGTTCGGGCGTAGGTGGAGAGCTCGCCCAGGCGGGCCGCCCACGCCTCGGGCGTCGCGGGGACGACGGCGCTAGCCCCTGCGGGCAGCTCGAGGGCTTCGTCGAGGTGCCGCCGGGTGATCGTCTGGCTTCTCCGGTCGTCGCCGATCGCGCCGGCAGCCTGCCGGGCCAGCGCGATCGCGTCCCCGATCCCGGCCAGCGCGGCGGCGACCGGAAACGGCTGGTCGATCATCTGGCGACAGGCGTTGGACAGCGCGAGCAGGTGGCCGGCGAGATTGCCGCTGTCGACCGACGACACGTAGGCCGGCTCGAGCCGGTGCAGGTCGCGCGTGTCGTACCAGTTGTACAGGTGCCCGCGGAAGCGCTCGAGGCTGCCGATGGTCGCGAGCGTCGCCTCCAGGCGCTCCACCATCTCGAGCGTCCCGATCCAGCCGAAGTCACGAGCCGTCACGGTCGCCAGCAGGTACACCCCGATGTTCGTCGGCGACGTGCGATGCGCGACGACCGGACCGGGATCGTCCTGGAAGTTGTCGGGCGGCAGCGCATGGTCCTCCGGACCGACGAATGTCTCGAAGAAGCGCCAGGTTCGGCGGGCGGTCTGGCGGAGTGCCTCCACGTCGGCGGCCGAGAGCTGCTCTGTCACCGATTCGGGGGGTGGCAGGCTGACCCATCGGGCGACGAGGGGCGAGAGCAACCACAGGAGGACGAACGGCGCGGCGATCCAGCCGGCAGCTGGTTTCGCGGCGAGGACGACGACCGCGGTGGCGGCCGCGATCGCGACGCCGCCCGCCATCTGCCGGTAGAACCCCGCGAGGTCGAGGTCGGGGCTGGCCTTGGCCTGGGCGGCGGCCGTCCATTCGAGGAGGTTCCGCCGGGTGACGTACAGCCGCGCCAGGGTTCGCAGAACAGCGTCGACCATCAGCCACGCCTGGTGCGCGAGGAGCGTGAAGCCGAGACCCACCTGGGCCGCGGCGAGGGCGACGTCCGCGCCGATGGCTCGCAGGTGGCTGCGCTTGGAGATGCCGCGCCGGCGCGGGAGCAGTCCCGCCAGGACGGGCAGCGCCGCAGGGACGATCACCGCAGCCAGGACGAACGCGGTCCACAGGCCGGCCGAGATCGAAGGGAGCGTCCACGCCCCGACGAGCGTGGCCAGCGTGAGCGGGGCGGACACGGTCCGGCGCAGGTTGTCCACCATCTTCCAGCGGGCGATGACGGGGATCGAGCTCCGGCGCCGCCGGCCCGTTGCGTCGCGGGCCCGTCCAAGGATCCAGGGCAGGAGCTGCCAGTCGCCGCGCGCCCAGCGGTGCTGGCGGGCCGCCGAGACCAGGTAGTTCGAAGGATATTCATCGAAGAGCTCGACATCGGTCACCAACCCGGCCCGGGCGAAGACGCCCTCGAACAGGTCGTGGCTCAAGAGCGCGTTCTCGGGTACCCGGCCCGCCATCGCCGCGCCGAAGGCGTCCAGGTCATAGATCCCCTTGCCGGTGAAACTCCCCTCCCGGAACAGGTCCTGGTAGACGTCGGAGACGGCGGATGCATACGGGTCGATCCCGGCCGATCCGGAGAAGATGCGCTGGAAGATCGATGCCTCCCGCTCGGCCGGCAGCGTCGAGGTGACCCGCGGCTGGAGCACGCCGTAGCCCTGGGTCACCCGGCCGGCGACAGGATCGAAGGTGGGCCGGTTGAGCGGATGGGCGATCGTCCCCACGAGGCGCCCCACCGCACCCCGGGGCAGCCGCGTATCGGCGTCGAGCGTGACCACGTAGCGCACGTCCCTCGGTGGGGTCGACGCGGGCCGCCCGGAGGTCAGGATGCGGGTCGTGGTCGAGCCGCGCAGGAGGGCATTCAGCTCGTCGAGCTTGCCGCGCTTGCGCTCCCAGCCCATCCAGCAGCCCT
>JAJYJR010000368.1 GCA_021789355.1 Chloroflexota bacterium
GGATGCCCGGATGTCCAGGTACTGGCCCTCGCACAGCGCCAGGCAGGTGTCGTCGTACAGCCGCATGAGGCGCAGGACCTTGCGGTCGCTGAACCCGAGGTCGGTCAGCCGGTGGAGCGCGAGCCGCGAGAGCACGAACAGCGTGTCGCCGGCGTTGATCGCCTGTCCGACACCGTAGACCGTCCAGAGCGCGGCCCGGTGGCGCCGTTCCACGTCGCGGTCCTCGATGTCGTCGTGGACCAGGCTGAAGTTGTGGCCCAGCTCGACGGCGGCGGCGCCCGCGAGCGCACGCCGGTGATCCCCCGCGATGGAGGCGTAGGCGAGCAGGCCGAGGAGCGGGCGGAGCCGCTTGCCGCTGAGTCCGGACGGGCCGTCGAGCCCGAGGTGGTAGCGCACCATCTCGTAGAGACCGCGGGTCGCGGGGGCATCCACGGCGTCGACGACCTGGAGGATCTCGGCTTCGGTGTCGGCGATCATGGCCTGCAGGTCGGCCTGGGTCAGCACGCCGACGATGATACAGGCGCTACGCTTGCGACATGCCCGTGCCGCGCGTCTACAAGTCCGCCGCGATCGTGCTGTCGCGGTTCGACCTCGGCGAGGCGGACCGTGTCCTCACCCTGCTGACGCCCCACGACGGCAAGCTGAAGGCGATCGCCAAGGGGGTGCGGCGGCCGCAAAGCCGCCTCGGCGGCAGCCTGGAGCCGTTCGCCGAGCTGCACCTGGTCCTGGCGCACGGGCGCACCTTCGACGTGGTTACGCAGGCCACGGTGCGACACGCCTGGCTCGCGCTCCGCGACCGCCTGGAATCCACGGCGACGGCCTGGTACCTGTCGGAGCTGATCGAGCGGTCGACCGAGGAACGGGCCCCCGCTCCCCGGCTCTACGAGTTGCTCTCCCGCGCCTTCGGATACCTCGACGCGCGCCTGCCACCCGGGCGCGTCGCGCGATGGTTCGAGTTCGGACTCACCGACGAGCTTGGCCTGCGGCCGGAGGTCGACCGGTGCGTGGAGTGCGACCGGCGCCTGGAGGCCGGCGAGACGTACCGGTGGGTGCCGGCCCTGGGCGGGCTGCTCTGCGCCGATCACCCGGGGCCGATCGCGGAACGCGCCAGCCTCTCCAGCGACGCGCTCCGGCTGCTGAAGGCCTACCGGCACCTGCCTCTGGAGCAGGTCGCCGACCTGCGGTTGCCCGTGGCCGTGGAGACGGAGGCCGAGCAGGCGATGCGGCTCTTCGTCCGCCACGTGCTGGAACGCGAGGCGCGCTCGTTGGAGTTCCTCGACGAGGTCCGGACGCACCACTGAGGAGCGCCAGCCCGGCGCGGACGCGGCACGGAGCGCCAGCCCGGCGCGGATGCGGCTCGGAGCGCCAGTCCCGCGCGAATTCGGCCCGGCGCGGCCGCCCGGGCCTGCCCTCCGAGCCGCCGCGGCCGGCCCATGGACGGATGGCACTCGACGGGGCGCCCCCCGGGCGGTACACCATCAGGGCGCGTGACGAGACGGCGCGTGGTCTGAACGGTTCCGGGGGGCGGCACCGGACGACAGCTGGCCCCGGAGGCCACGCCCGAGCCCCGTCGCCGCTGGGAGGCAGATCATGACCGTCCAGGAAACCGTCCGGCCGCCCCACGCCGGACTCCTCGACTGGCTCGCCAGCCACGCCATCCCCTACGAGCTCCACGAGCATCCCGTCGCGTTCACTGCCCGCGAGACCGCCCGCCTCGAGCACATCGACCCCCGCACGTTCGCCAAGACCCTGGCGATCGTGGCGGACGACGGACGCAGGGTGCTGGTCGTCGTCGACGGAGCCGACATGCTCGACCTGGTGAAGGCCCGCCGCGCCCTGGAGGCGCGCCATGTTCGCCTGCTCTCGGAGGCGGAGCTGGGCGAACTGGCCCCGACCTGCGACCTCGGGACGATCCCGCCGGTCCCGGAGCTGTTCACGTTGCCGGTTTTCGCGGACTACGCGGTGCGGGACGACCCGCGCATCACGTTCCACGCCGGGAGCCACCGCTACTGCGTGCGCGTCGATCGCGTGGCCTGGGAGCTTGCCGCCGGCGTCACGTACGCGGACCTCGCGGAGGAGCGCGACGCGCGGCCACGCTGGGCGCTGTCGTAGGGGCGAGGCTCCGAGCGGCGCCCGGGTCGGCACGGCGGTCGACCCGGGCGGCCCGTCGACCCGGGCGGCCCGTCGACCCGGGCCGGGTTCCCATCCGGGCATCCGCGATTCCGCCGGTGCCGCTCGTGCGAGAATGCGTGCGTTCCCGCGGTGCCCAGCGCGCAGCCACGCTCATTGCACAGGAGCCACGCCCAGCCGTGACCGACAAGACCGACCCCCACCGCCCGTCCGATCCGGCATCCGACCCCGGGCCCGCGGTCGCCGCGCTCGACACGATCGTCTCGCTCTCGAAGCGCCGCGGCTTCATTTTCCCGAGCTCGGAGATCTACGGCGGCATCAACGCCGTCTGGGACTACGGGCCGCTCGGCGTGGAGCTCAAGAACAACGTGAAGCGCGCCTGGTGGCGCGCGATGGTGCAGGAGCGCGACGACATCGTCGGGCTGGACGCCGGGATCCTCATGGCACCGCAGGTCTGGGTGACCTCCGGCCACGTGGCGTCGTTCTCCGACCCTCTCGTCGAGTGCGAGACGTGCCACCGTCGGTTTCGCCTCGACGAGCTGCCCGGGGCCGAGGATCTCACCCAGACCGAGCTCCGCGACCCGGAGATCGTGGACCGCCTGGGTTTGCGGTGCCCGGTCGACCAGGGGAAGCTGAGCGCCCCGCGCCGGTTCAACCTGATGTTCCGGACCCACATGGGACCGGTCGAGGAGGCCGCCGCGCTGGTGTACCTCCGCCCGGAGACCGCCCAGGGCATCTACGTGAACTTCCGGAACGTCCGCGAGACGAGCCGCAAGAAGCTCCCGTTCGGCATCGCCCAGGTGGGCAAGGCGTTCCGCAACGAGATCAGCCCCGGCAACTTCGTCTTCCGGATGCGCGAGTTCGAGCAGATGGAGATGCAGTACTTCGTGAAGCCGGAGACGGCGTCGGCGCACTTCGAGGAGTGGAAGCCCCGGCGGCGCGCATGGTACGAGCAGTACGGTGTGAACCCGGCCCGGCTCCGCTTCCGCGAGCACGCGCCCGATGAGCTTGCCCACTACGCGAAGAAGGCCGTGGACGTGGAGTATCGCTTCCCCTTCGGGTGGAAGGAACTGGAGGGGATCCACAACCGGGGCGACTGGGACCTGGGACGGCACCAGGAGGCGACCGGGGAGAACCTCGAGTACTTCGACCAGGCCACCAACGAGCACTACGTGCCCTGGATCGTCGAGACGTCCGCGGGCGCCGATCGCGCGGCGTTCACGTTCCTGATCGACGCGTATCGCGAGGAGGAGGTCAGGGGCGAGACGCGCGTGGTGCTCTCGTTTCACCCCGACCTCGCGCCGTACAAGGTGGCCGTGCTGCCGCTGCTCAAGAAGCGGCCCGAGATCGTCGAGCTGTGTCACCGGATCCGCGACGACCTGAAGCGCGACGTGATGGCCGTCTACGACGACACAGCGTCGATCGGCAAGCTCTACCGCCGACAGGACGAGATCGGGACGCCGTACTGCGTGACCGTGGACGTGGACTCGCTCGAGGACCGCGCCGTGACGGTGCGCGACCGGGACTCGATGGAGCAGGTCCGGGTGCCGCTCGAGGGCGTCCGGACGTACGTCGTGGACCGGCTGGCCGCCTCGCGGCGGTAGCCCGCCCGGCGAGGGCCCGGCGGCCGCGTCAGGCCCGGGTCGCCTGCCTCGCGTCGAGCGCGTCGACGATCGCGGACAGCTGCACGTCTGTCAGCTCGTGCTCGAGGATGGGGGTGTACATCTCCTCCTCGGCGAGGTGGACCTTGAGCAGGGCGTAGAGCCGGTACAGCGCGCGCCGCACGTCCATCAGCCAGGGCGACCCCTGCGTGACGCGGGTCGTCCCCGACGAATGCGCCAGCTGACCGATGGCGTCCAGGAGCTGGCGAATCTGGTCGTGTTCCCGGGACATGGGCGTCATGGAATGCCGGTTCTGCATGAGTCGCTCGAATGACGGGTAGAGCGTCTCCTGCACGGCGGCCATGTGCGGCAGCAGGTCGGCGGTCAGGAAGTCATGCTCCTGCCGCAGCCGTTCCTGCAGGACCTCGCGCGGGGTCTCCGCTGCCTGGTCCGCGATCAGGCGCAGGTCGTCGACGTGCGGCATGATCCTCGTGTGCTCGGCGCAGAGCCGATCGGTAAGCGACGGCATTCGGTCTCCTTGTTGCTGTCGGGCCGCGGCCGCACCCGCACTGCCGCTGCGGCGGCTGTCTCAACGCTCGCTCGCGACGGGTGGAGGAGGAAGGGCCTTAGGTGCCCAATCGGGGGGCCGATGGGCAGGACGCATGGCGGGGTCGGCGCGGAGCCACACGTCGGATGGCCCCCGGCCGCGAAGGGCTCCAGGGGCAGGTGAAGGTCTGCCGGGCGGCCCCCCGGGGAGGGGGCCGCGCGGCCCTCACAATTCCGTCCCTCCGGACTGGTCTCCGCGTGCGCATATACCGATACTTGCTCCCATGGACGAGATCCTCACGTTACAGGCCGACGTCCTGAAGACGCTCTCGAACGCGCATCGGCTCGAGATCATCGAGCACCTGGCGCATCACGGGGCCTGCGATGTCACGCGCCTGGCCGAGGACATCGGCATGAACCAGCCGAGTGTCTCGCAGCATCTGGCGGTGCTGCGAGCAGCCGGGCTGGTGGAGGCCGTGCGGAACGGCCGCGAGGTGCACTACCACCTGTCCGACCCGGAGGTGGCGGATGCCTGCCGGATCATGCAGCGCGTCCTCATGCGCCGGCTCGCACGACTCGGCGCCCTGTCGACACGAGCAACCGAGCGCCTCGACAACCCACTCTCCGTGTGAGGTCACGCCGAATGGACGACACGATCTCTCTGGTCCTGTTCTCGGGCACCGACGACAAGCTGCAGGCGGCCGCGGTCATGACCGCGGGTGCCGCCGCGCTCGGGAAGACCGTCCACATCTTCCTGCAGTACTGGGCCCTGGACGCGTTCCGGGCCGATCGGATCGGTCTGGACCACGGGCTGTCGCCCGAGGCCGGAGCGGCCGGAGCGGCCGCGGTGGCGGCCGCCGCGAAGGCCGGTCAGGTCAACTGGGCCGACACGCTGCGCCAGGCCAAGGAGCTGGGGGAGGTGGACATCCAGGCGTGTTCGCTGTCCATGGACATCCTGAAGCTGGACCAGGCCGACCTCGACCCGCTGGTGGACGGCGCGGAGGGCGTCACCGCCTTCTACCTCAACGCCGGCGACGGCCGGATCCTGTTCATCTGAGCCATCACGCGGCCCGTCGCGACCGTGTCACGCATGCAGGGGGTGCGCCGGCGCTGACCGCCGGGTGCCCCGAAAGGAAGGGACGATGACCACACTCGAGATCGCCGCCCACGTCGATGCGCGGGGTCTCTCGTGTCCCATGCCGATCGTCAAGACCGCGCAGGCCATGAAGCCGCTCGCGAGCGGGCAGTGCCTCGAGGTGCTCGCCACCGACCCGGGATCCACCAAGGACCTGGAGGCCTGGTCGAAGACCACCGGCAACCCGCTGCTCGAGTCGGGGGCCGAGGGCGGCGTCTTTCGCTTCGTGCTCCAGAAGAAGTAGGAGGCCTGCCATGACGTTGACGTTCGAGGCCCCCGGCGAGGCCCCGGTTGCCGTCCCCCAGGCGGCGCCGGAGGACACCGGCGCGGTGGCGCACCACGACATCCTGCTCATCAACTACAGCGGCGAGCTCGAGAAGGTCTGGGCCACCATGCTGCTCGCCTCGACCGCCGGGGCGATGGGCGTGCAGTGCAAGGTCTTCGTGACCTTCTGGGGCCTGCAGGGCTTCGTCAAGGACTCCCGGCGCATCACCGGCCGGAACTGGATGCAGAAGCTGATGGCCGTCATGCAGCGGCCGGGGATCAGCCACCGCAAGCTCTCCAAGATGAACTTCCTGGGCATGGGGCCCTGGATGATGGGCCAGCTCGCCAGGCAGCAGCGCAACGCCAGCCCGAAGGAGCTGCTCGAGATCGCGCAGTCGATGGGCGTCGAGTTCATCCCCTGCCAGATGACCATGGACATGTTCGGGCTCACCCGGGCCGACCTCATCGAGGGCATGGGCGAGCCGGTCGGCGCGGCCAC
>JAJYJR010000369.1 GCA_021789355.1 Chloroflexota bacterium
AACGTCGCGTCGTCCCGGGCGCGCTGCCTGGCCCTCGTCGTCGCCAGCCCCGAGCTCATCCGCGTCCAGTGCCGCACCCCGCGCCAGATGCGCCTCGCCAACGCGCTGGCTCGTCTCGTGGAAATGGGGGAGGGGAAGGAGTAACCGCTTGATCGGCACGGCCGACTGGCAGATCCGTCGCGCGGTGTTCGATTGGCTCACGGAGCAGCGGGAGTCGGTGGGGGAGGCGCTGTCCCGCGACTCGCTCGAGCGGTTCGAGTTGGACGGCCGACGCGTGCCGCTCGTGGGGCCGTCGGGGATCTGGAAGCCCGCCGTCTGCGAGCTGCCGCTCGCCATCTCCACGATCGTCCACGGTCCCTATTCGGACACCTTCGACGACCGATCGGGAACGCTGCGCTATTCGTATCGGGGGAACGACCCCAGCCACCGTGACAACGTCGGACTCCGGCGCGCGATGAACGAACGCGTCCCGCTCGTCTACTTCCACGCTGTCGCGCCCGGGTCGTACGTCGCCGCCTACCCCGTCTTCGTTGTCGCCGACGATCCCGCCGCGTTGACCTTCACGATGCAGGTCGACGACCTGTCGGCATCCCTGTTAGCTGCCGCCCCCGGGCTTCGCGTGGCCGAGAACGAGGCCGAGGCACGCCGCGCCTACGTGACGCGGAGCGTTCGGCAACGCCTCCATCAGGTCGCGTTTCGCGAACGCGTGATCCGCGCCTATCAGGAACGCTGCGCGCTCTGTAACCTGCGGCACCAGGAACTGCTCGATGCCGCACACATCATCCCGGACACCGACCCCGAGGGCGACCCGATCGTCAGCAACGGCGTCGCGCTGTGCAAGCTCCACCATGCCGTGTTCGACAGGTTCTTCTTCGCCATCCGACCCGATTATGTGATCGAGGTCAGTCCCAGAATCCTCGCAGAGCATGACGGCCCAATGCTTGTCGTGGGTCTCCAGCAGATCCACGGCTCGCGCATCGCTGTGCCTGCACATGTATCCGATCGACCTGATACAGACCGTCTCGGCCGGCGTTACTCCCAGTTCCTCGCAACCCTTGGGCAGCCCAGCAACCCCCGCGTGATGAATGGAGGAGCGCTGTGAGTCTGGGCAATCGAGATGGTGAAGTGGAGCATGGATACCGCAAAGGCGAGGAACCAGAACGGACTCCACGCGTCGACCCGCGTCTCGATCGGCACGCACAAGAATTCTATGCTGCATTCCCTTTGGCAACGGACCTCGCTTGGTCGATCGTCCGCTCTGGCTGGGCCTTGACCTTCTTTCAGTCGCTCGAAGACTTCTCGCGCCAGGCGCCATCAATTCGAAACGATGCCGGGTCCGGTCGCTGCTGGATCCTCCGCGCACGGCCTCCTCGCGAAATCGCCGACTCATTCGACCTTCAGGTGGAGGTCTTGTTCTTGGTAACAGACTTCAACGATCTTCAGGCGCGGACCGTCGAGCTAGTACGCAAGGTCGTTGATGCTGACTCGCGGGTAAGCCGGGACGTTTCCTTCATGGTGATCGGGGATGAGGGAGCCGACGACAAGATCGGTCAGGTGCCCCATTCAGACGGGGTAATACCGCTGTCGTGGGGATGGGTGCGTAGTGCTTCCGGCGGCGGACAGGGCCCGAAACCCTTGCGGTCTCGCCTCGAGCGGTTCATGTATGCACGCGACCTGTTCGATGTTCAGATTCCGGTGGTTGGGAAGCGGTTCTTCGGACGACAGCAGTCGCTCCAGTTCCTCAAGCGACAGACGCTGCTCGATCAGCCCGTGGGCCTGTTCGGACTCAGAAAGATCGGCAAGACGTCGCTGATCAAGGCATTTGTCGACGAGTCCACGAAATGGACTGAGGGCGATCCAATTATCTTGGCTACGCACGTGGATCTTCAAGCACTGCCTCTCGGTCGGAGAGACTGGGCGTATCTTCTGTGGGATATCGGACGGGGCGCAGCCCAGGCATGGGGACGGCATCCAGCGGGTGGGGGACTTCCCTTTAATCCCCAACTGATCGGCGTCGCTTCCGCTCCGTCGAGTAGCGAAGTATCGACTGGCTTCGACCAAGATCTGAAGTGGTTGTTGGAGGCGGCGTGGAGACGTGGTGGTGCGGCGCATTTGGTTATCGTCTTCGACGAAATTGAGCGCCTCGTGCCCCCAAACAAGTCAGAACGCGGTGTGGATGGCGGAATCGAGTTGCTACGATACTTGAGAGGGCTCAACCAGCAGGGCATCCACGTGTCTTTCGTGTTGGCCGGGGCAAATCCGTACTTTGCCGAACGATCCTCGATGGACGGTCAGGAGAATCCTCTCCTGAATTTCGTCGTCAAACACTACCTCGCCCCACTCGGAGACGACGAGGTGCGGTTCATGATCCAGAGGATCGGAGCCGCGATGGGCATTCGGTTTCATTATGAAGCGGCCGGTGCCGTGGTCACTCACGGGGGAGGCCACCCCTTCCTGACCCGTCAACTTTGCAGCGTGACTGTCAAGCGGCTTCGGTCATCCCGGCCGCTCGTCGTCGAGCGATCGGACGTCGAAAGCGCGCTCGGCGACTACTCGGCGTCTCAGTTCCACACGTTTGCGCAGATGATGGAGTCGCTCTCGGAGTACCCCGATGAGTTGTTCCTTTTGAGACAACTGGCTATCGGAGATCACAAGTTCGTCGCTGAGTGGGCCGCCTCGGATCCAGTAGGGCTGGAGCACCTCCGCGGGTATGGTCTGATCGAGTGGTGTCCATCGGGTTGGGACTTCACGATCCCTCTCTTGCGCGAGTACGTCCTGAAGGTAACGCCGTGAAGCCTTACGCATCGGACCGCGTCGTCTTGGAGACTTTCGTCGGGCGCGGCGAGTTGCTCGCGCAGGCGCGATCCCATCTGCTCAACGGACGGTCCATCATGCTGTCCGCCGGCCGGCGCACCGGCAAGACAATGTTCCTTCGTCGACTGCAGGTCGACTTGCAGGCAAAGGGAGTCAAGGTCGTCTACCTCGACTCACAGGCGCTTCCAGCTCCGGCTAACGCGAATTCGACGCTCGATTTCGTGCTCGCCGCGGCCGGATGGTCGGGAGCGAGGCTGTCGCTGCTCGAACTGGCTGAGGCGACTGTTGGGTCCGGACACAAGTGGTGCCTCTTGATTGACGAGGTCGAGCGCTTTGCCCGGGTCTCGGAAGGTATCCACTTTCTCGATAACGTTCGACACATCGTATCCAACTCGAGCATCGCCGGGGAGGCGATCACTGGAGTGTGCGGAGGCCTCGACCTCACATTGGAGCTGCGTTCGTCCGGTTCCTCCCTGACGAACGTGTGCCATCCGTTGGCGCTGGAACCGTTCACCAACGACGAACTGAGAGAGTTGGTGGCGCTCGGGTGCCCGGCGACCTCCAGGGCGAAGGTTGCGGAGTACATGGCGCACGCAGCGGGAGGCCATCCATTCGTTGCTCAGATGCTGCTCGAAGGTCTGCCGAGCGCGATGCTGCCCGATGTGCCAGAGGAGCTGGTAGCTTCTGCTGTTGCCCGGGTGCAGGTACACGTCGCCGGCCTAGACCCCATGCTCCTCGATGGAGCTGAGGAGGTGGCCCGTGGCACCCAGCCTGAGCCGTACCTTGTCCCGAAACTCTGCGCTGCCGGTATCGCTCGGCGGGACAACGGGTCGGTGGAGGTCAACGGAGATGTGGTGCGCAGAGCTGTCGAATCGGTGAGCGCAAATCGTCGTTTCCGCGAAGGCTCCCCCGAGATGAACGCCATGGTGGGTCAGTTCCTCGTGTCGGGCGAGAGCGAGACAGTTGAGTACAAAGAGAGCATTCGGTGGGATGTACGCAGCCAGATCGAGCGAGAGAGCCTGAGAGACGAGATTGTTCAGGCCGTGGCTGGCTTCATGAATGCCGAAGGCGGCGTTTTGCTCATCGGCGTCACGTCGGACGGAACAGTCGCTGGCTTGGAGCCTGACATGAAGCTCATCAAGCGAAATCCGACGCCAGATGGGTTGTGCTTGATGGTGGCGAACATGTTGCGTGACAGACTTGGCGGAAGCGCGGCAGGACGCGTGAGCTTTAACATAGTCGTCCGCGATGGTAAGCCGCTTCTGGTTCTTGCCATGGAGCGAGCGCCAAGGCCGGTCTTCGCACGTGTTCGAGACGCGGACCGGTTCTATAGAAGGATCGGGACGTCGACTGTCGAGTTTGACGCGCGAGAGACCGTCGAGTATGTGCTCCAGAGATGGCCGGATATCGCAGACAGACGGTAGTCGGAACGCTCCGCGCCTGCTCAGCCCGCCGGTGTGGCCTAGTGCGAGGGGCACGCGATACTGCATTCTCGATCTCCCCCGCCCACCTTGCGGCGCGTCACGAACAAGTACTCCCAGGCCTGGGCCTGCTCGACCCCGCCTCGATCCGGCGCGATGGCGCGACGTGGACGGCCGACTACCTCGACGCCGGGGGGCGTCCGTACCTCCGCGTCGTGATCGACCCGGACGGGGCGACGGGGCATCGCGCGAGCAGGCCGCCGCTATCGGTCGGAGGTCGCGGGGAGGGAGGATCGAGCGTCCTGGATCGTGATCACGATCACGGTGTCGGTCGCCTCGTCCCAGCGGTAGATGACGAGCATCCAGGGCCATGGCCCGAGGACGAAGCGGAACTGGTCCCACCGACCCTGGAGTCGGGGTCCGAGTTGCGGAAACTCGGCGAGCGGGGCGATCGCCATCCGCACGCGCTCCCGCGTGCTCTCGGGGAGGCTGTGCGTCCGGATCATCGCTCGCAGGTTGGCCTGCGCTCGCTCGGCGACGACGAGCCGAGCCACCGCTCAGAGCTCGTCGAGCGGGATCACCCGTCCGGCGTGGGCGTCGGCGAGGCCTGCCTGGGCATCGTCCCAGGCGCCGGGTGTGGCGTCCAGGAGGGCGGTGACCGAGGCCGGATCTGGGTCCGCGGCATCGAGCGCGGAGGAGAGGAGCGAACGCGCCAGCGTGCCGGGGTTGAGGTGTGTCCGCTGGGCAAGCCGGCGCAGGCGTGCCGCGTGCTCCGGGTCGAGTACGACGTTCACGCGGTTCGTCCCTTCGATCGTCACGCCAGTCCTCCTGCACGCCGCGTGTGGTTCCGTGCAACAGCCTACGGACGCGGCCGTGGCCGCGTCAACGTCTTGGCGCGGCGCAGCCGGGGGCTCGGTCCGCCACGAGGGCACGACGTGGACGGTCGACTATCCTCCGACCGAGGCCCCGTCGCCAGGAGAGGAGCGTGGTGGCATCTCCCCAGACGCTGAGCGAAGCCGACCGGCGGCTCGTCGCCGCATGGGCTGCCGACTGTGCCGAGCGGGTGCTCGGGCTGTTCGAGGCCGAGGCGCCGGGTGACGACCGCCCTCGAGCGCTCATCGCCCGGACCCGCGCGTTCGCCCGGGGCGAGCTCAACACCGCCGACGAGATCCGCCGCCGGTTCGCGGGCGGCATCGCTCCCGGGGACGTGAAGACGCCGGCCGCCGCGGCGGCGGCCCACGCCGCCGGGCAGGCCGTCGCCGTCTGCCACATGGGCGCGCATGCGCTGGGGGCCGCCGCGTATGCGATCCTGGCCGCCGGCCTCGCGCAGCCCGGCCGGCCGGACGCCGTCGATGACGAGATCCGCTGGCAGCTCGACCACATGTCGCCGGAGGTCCGGGCGGCCCTGAGAACACTCCCGCCTGTCGGGGAGGACCGGTCCGGCCCGCTCGGGCCCGGGCTCCTCGCCAGGGGCCGCTTGGGCGCGATCACCCGGGACCTGCAGGCCGGTCTCGGCCCGCCCGAGGCGGACTGACACGAGCGCCGGAGGCACGTACACCGTCGCGCACAGGCCGGGCCGCTGATAATCGCGGGATGGAACCCGTCGATTTCGTCCCGCCGGGCTTCGTGCCGCCCGCGTCGCTCGAGACGCAGCTGTTCCGGCTCGAGCCCCTCGGGCCCGAGCACGACGAGTTGCGTGAGATCCGCACGCGCTGGTTCGGAGAGGAAGGGATCGAGCTCGTCGTCGACGTCGAGGATGGGCGAGTCGTGACGGCGTGGCGGAAGGGGCTGCGGAAATGACCCACCTTCTTCTCGAGTACGACGAGTCGGTCGATGCCGCCTATCTGACGGTGAGCGATCAACCGTGGGACCACCAGACGCGCCTGGACGATGCGCGCGGGATCAACTACGCGGCGGACGGCTCCGTCGTCGG
>JAJYJR010000370.1 GCA_021789355.1 Chloroflexota bacterium
GCTCAGTCGAGGGCGGACCCGACGTCGGATACTCGGGAAAGGCACCGCGGCCGTCCAGGGTCATGTACACGTTTGCGGTGATCTTCCGCATCGTCTCGTCCTCCTAGCCTTCGGCCCGCGCCGCGGATGCTTCCTTCGACGCGCCGAAGCGTATGCACGGAGCTCCTCGTGGCGTTCATCAGCGACGAGGTCGGATGTCCTGCTGCCGACCGAGCAGCTCCAGCCGTCCGCTCGTCCTGGCCGGCCGCTTCATTCGATGTCACGGAGGCGGCGGCTCAGTCGCCGGGTCGCCGTCTGAACCAGCTCGCTCGCGGTGATCGACGCCTGGGGGGTCCGGAGCAGGCATCAGCACACTTGATACGAGGCGTCGGCGGCGGCCGGCTGCGGGGACGTTCGCGAGACGAGGCTGGAGGAGGACGGCGATGTCGCGGAGGAGATGGCGGTACTCCTCGTCACTGAGCCACATGGCCGCCGTGCCGAAGCTGAGACCATCTCGGACCACGTCCGGCGTGCCGGCGTCGAGGTAGCGATCGAAGTCGGCCATGACACCAGCGACGAAGACCGCGAACGCCCGAGCGTGATCCTCGGCGCTCCATTCGGCCACCTCGGCTGGCCCGATCTGGCTGGCAAGGAGCCGCAGCGTGTACGTCCGCTCGACCGCCCCGCGGACCCGGCGCTCGGCGACCACCTGGAGGATCCCGGCTTCAGTGAGTCGGGCGACGTGGCGGTAGAGGCTCCCGGCGGGCACGTCAGCGAGCTCTGCCAGGAGCTCGCTCGTCGTGAGCGCCCGGTCGGGAAGAAACGCCTTCACGATGCGCAGCCGGACGGGGTGGAGAACCAGATCGGCGGTGGACATGCGCCCACTCTACCCCAAATATTCACAATCGTGCTAACGTTCGCATCGATGGTAGCAATGGTTGTGATCCGACGGTCCCTCATCGGCCTCGTTTTGCCGACCTCGCGGCCTGGGTCGCGAGCCAGTGAATGCCCCGGCCGGTGACCGTCCGCGATCGTCTCCTGCACCTGATCGGATCGTCCGAGCCGGGGCCCAGGGTCGTCCGCGATTACGGCCGTGACAGCCTGCTCGTCTGGGCCAACCTGCTGGTCGCCGCCCTCTTCGCGGCGAGCGGCCGGCGCGTCGGGCTGCAATCCGACGAGCAGCTCGCAGCGCGGATGGAGGCAGATGCCGCCGCCATGCGCAAGAAGGGCTACCTCGTCGCGTCGGTGCAGGAGTTCTCGCTGCCCGGACTCGCCGGCCTCACGGCGAGCGCGAAGTGGTATCGCGTCACCTACGAGCGCGCCGCCTGATGGACGGACGACCCGGCGCAAGAGCGCCAGGCGAGACTGTCCGACGGGTTCATCGCAGGGCAGGACAACTTGAACTGCCGGAGTGGACGACACGATAACTGGATGACTTCTGCACGGCATTCCAATCATGGACGCACAGAGCCGGGAGGGCCCGGCCTTCAAGGCTGCATCTCGCGGGTTCGAGACCCGTCTCCCGCTCCACTCGCCCGCCCGGGGGCAACCCCATGCTGGCCGCCGAGCGATCGGCAGGCCAGAGCCGTTGGGCGCCAAGTCGCGGCGGGAGCACGGGCCCGCTCAACAGACCGTGGGGCACACGCCCCCGGGACGCGAGCGCGCGAGATGGCGCCCCTCAACCGGCGGTGGAGGCCGCCTCCTTCCGAACGCGCGAGCCGGCGAGGATCCAGTACACGAGCCCGCCGACCACGATCCCCGTCAGCCAGCTGAAGTCACTGCCCTTCAGCGACGGGATGGCGTTACTGAGCGGACCGACGAAGGCCGGCACCGCGAACGACGCGTTGATCCACAGGAGCGACGCGATCATGCCGAGCGCCAGCGCGATGATCGCCGGCCAGTGGATCCCCCCGTCCCGCCGGTAGATGCCACCGCCCCCGTCCGCGAGCGCAGCGCCGTCGTACCGTCCGCGACGCAGCATGTAGTCGACCATGAGGATCCCGAACCAGGGGGCGAGCCACACCACGATGTAGAGGAAGAAGCCCGTGAGGTCGTTGTAGAAGTTCCCGTTGAAGAGGACCAGCCCGGTCACGATCGCGACGATCACGGTGTCGATGATGACGGCGCCCCAGCGCTTGACCGGCACCCCCAGCGCCTGCAGCGTCACGCCCGACGAGTACAGGTCGATCGTGTTGATCGCGAAGAGCTGGACGATCGCCAGGAGCAGGAACGGGACCAGGAACCAGGCCGGGAAGACGTTCGGGACACCCAGCCCCTGGATGCCGAGGGTCTTGGTGGTGACGGTGGCGGCCAGGGCCCCGAGGATCTCCAGGAGGACGGAGGGGATGCCGGGGCCGAGGGCCGCGGCCCAGAAGGTTCGCGACCTGGGCGTGGTGCGGGGAAGGTACCGAGAGTAGTCGTTGCCGTTTTCGGTCCAGCCGAGGCCACCCACCGAGATGATTACCACCAGGGCCGTGGTCCAGTCGGCCCACGAGGCCGTTGCGTGGAACGAGAGCTGCGGGTGATCGCCGATCACCAGCGCCGCCAGGATGGCGAACATCACGATGAAGACGAACGACAGGTAGCGCAGCACCTTGGTCATGGTGGCGTGGCCGAAGAACGGCATCAGCAGCTGCACGGCCGAGGCCACGATCACCACGGCGATCTTCCCGGTCGTGGACAGGCTGTCCCCGGCGCGGGAGAAGAGGAACAGGACTGTCGCGACGACCAGGAAGACGCCTTCGATCTCGAAGCCCACCTGGGTGAACCAGTTGAAGAATGCGACCAGCCGGTTGCCGCTCCGGCCGAACGGAGCGCGACTGATCACGAACGCGGTGGTCCCGACCTCGGGACCTTGCAGGCTGGCGAGCCCCAGGAAGGCGTAGAAGAGGTTGCCCACCACGATCGCGAGCAGGGCCTGCCCGAAGGACAGGCCGAAAGACGAGATCAGGAACCCGTAGAAGAAGAACTCGACGTTGAAAACCGCCCCCGCCCAGAGCCAGAAGAGCCCCGACGGGGCCATCTTCCTCTCTGCGTCGGGGATCAGGTCGATGCCATGCTGCTCGACCTTGAAGGCCGCGTACTCCTGGGCGCCCTCTGCGCCGCCGGTGGTGGCACCCTGAGCAGGCGTACTGCTTCCCATTGCCGCACCTCGCCTCTCGATCGACCCCAACCACGAGCCATGCCGACAGCGCGGACCCGCGCGTGGCGCCTCCCACCGGCGCGCGGTTCGCTGCCCTCGAGAGCGCTGCGATCTCCCACCCACAGCCGCGGGTCGATCACGGGTACCGATCCGCGGCTGATCGGCGCAGTGTAGCCCAACGGCGCGCGAGCAGCGGCACGACGCCGACGGCGCGATGAATGAAGTGCAGCACCCCGCAGATGCCGTGTTCGCCATCCGGGCGGACCACGTCGTCCTCCCACACGGTCAGCCAGGGGTTCTGGTGGGTCGTTCGGCGCGTGAGCCGGCGCCAGGGGCCTGCTCGGCGTTTCCACTCAGCCGATCCTACCGGTCCGGGGTCCCTGGGTGGCACCACGGGCACGTGCGATGGATTTGCGAGACGATGTGCCGCGGCAGACGCGCCCTTGGGACAACCCCTCCCGCACGCTGCGCGCTGTTCCGCGCTGCGGAACATGGATGTCGGCGGGGAGTGACCGGTGACTCCAGAGCTTCCACCGGTGCCGCGGTCGGGAGACGGCACGCTGTCTTCCGTGCGTAATGCGGCCCGGGTCCTGGCCGCGTTCACGCCGGCCGACCGCGACGTGGGCGTCACGGAGCTCGCCGAACGGCTGGGCCTGGCCAAGAGTACCGTGCACCGCCTGCTTTCCGCGCTCGTGTCCGAGGGGCTCATCGAGCGCAGCGGGACTCGCGGGCGGTACCGCATCGGGCTGCGCCTGTACGAGCTCGGTGCGATGGCGCCATCACGCGCGGACCTGCACCTGGTGGCGGTCGGCCCCATCGACGACCTGCTGGCCCGGACCGGGGAAAGCGTGCACGTCGCCGTACTGGACGGGCCCGACGTGGTGGCCATCGACCGGCGCGAGGCCCCCACCACGCTGCGGCTCGTGAGCCGGCTCGGCTACCGGCATCCGGCGCACGCGACCAGCGCCGGCAAGGCACTGCTCGCCTACCTGTCGCTGTCAGAGCGCTCGGCACTCTTCGAGGGGCGCGAACTCGCGGGCCTCACGCAGCACACCATCACCGACCGCGCACGGCTCGAGGAGGAGCTCGCGAAGGTCCGGTCGCGAGGCTGGGCCGAGACCGTCCACGAGCACGAGCTGGGGATCGCCTCGGTGGCCGCGCCGATTCGCGACGCCCGCGGGCGGGTCGTCGCCGCCGTCGGCGTGGTCGGCCCGAGCGCGCGGTTCGGGCGCGAGAACGTGCGCCGGCTGTCGGTGGAGACGATCCGGACGGCCGAGGCCATCTCGGCCCGGCTGGGGTACCGGGCCCGCCAGACGGGTGTCCGGGCCGGCCGGTAGGGCCGGCCGATCGCCCAGGGTCGGTACGGTCGGCGCGCGATCCGGCTACCTCGCCGACTCCGCACCCACCACCTGGTCGGCGGCTCCCTGTCGGGCTGCCACGGTCACGCCTGCCGGCGCGTGCGACACATCCGGCGACGGGGATCCCGACACCTGCCGCGATCCCTCGATGTCGAGCACGTACCCGATCCCCTGGAAGGTGGTGATCGGCCCCGGCTCGCCCGGCGCCGCGCCGAGCTTGCGGCGCACCCGGCTGATCCAGACCCGCAGGTACTGGAGGTCGTCGCGGTACTCGGGCCCCCAGACCTTGGTGAGGAGCTCGGTGTGGAGCACGACGCGTCCCGCGTTGGCGGCCAGGTGCTGGAGCAGCAGCCACTCTGTTCGCGACAGCGACACCAGCTCGCCATTCCGGGTGACGATCCGTCGTTCCAGGTCGATCTCGATGTCGCCCAGGCGCACCACGCCCGCGCCCGGCGAGCCGGCCGCGCGGCGCAGCACGGCGCGCACGCGGGCGGCCAGCTCGTCGGGGTGGAACGGCTTGGCCACATAGTCATCGGCGCCGAGGTCGAGCCCCTTGGCCTTGTCCGCCGTCGAACCCTTGGCGGTCAGCAGGATCACGGGCACCGGCCGCCATTCGCGCAGCTGCCGCATGACCTCGATGCCGTCGAGATCCGGCATCACGATGTCCAGCAGCACGATGTCGGGGCGCACCTCCTCGGCCTTGCGCAGGGCCTCCTCTCCGCTGTTGGCGGTCACCACCCGGAAGCCCTCGTCGTGCAGCGTCAGGGCCACGAGCTTGGTGATCCGGGGCTCATCGTCGGCGACGAGCACCAGCAACTGGTTGTTCACGCTTCCTCCTCGGTGAAGGTCTGGAGAGCGAAGCCGAACTCGGACCCGCCGCCGGATCGCGGCCGGGCCCATATGCAGCCGCCCATGGCTTCGACGAGGCGGCGGCAGACAAACAACCCGATTCCGGCACCCCCGGTTATCCGGGAGGTGGTCTCTGAACGATAGAAGAGATCGAAGAGCCTGTCGGCCTCGTCGGCCGGGAACCCGGGCCCCTCGTCGAGCACACGGATCTCAACCCGGTCCGCGGCGGCGGTCAGCTCGAGCCGCACCGTGCTCCCGGGTGGACTGTAATTCGCGGCGTTGGTGAGCAGGTTCCGGGCAACCTGCTCCACGTGCGTGCGCTCTGCCCGCACCGCCGGGAGCCCGACCGGGACAGCAGCGTCGAAATGCGTGGCCGGGAACCGCGTCCGCTCCAGGTCGATGACCTCCGGAAGGATGCGCTGCAGCAGCACCGGCTCGTCGCCCAGCGACCCGGGCTCCACTCCGTCGAACCGGGCCAGCACGAGGAGGTCCTCGACCAGGCGGTACAGCCGTTCAGACTCGGCCGCGATATCCCGGTACACCTCCTGGCGAACCGCTGGGGTCAGGGAGCCCCCGGCGCCCCCGAGCACCTTGGATCCCGCGTAGATCGTGGTGACCGGCGTCCGCAGCTCGTGTGACAGGACCCCGATGAACGCCTCCTGCGCCTGCCGCGATCGTCGCGCATCGCTCACGTCCCGGATCAGCACGATGGTCGCCACCGCGGGGGCGGCCCCGCGCGTCGCGCCCTCCCCCATCACGGGGTGGGCCGTCAGCGACAGCCACTGCTCCTGCCCGTCGCGGTACCGCAGCTGCGCGGGTCCCTGGCGCTCGCACA
>JAJYJR010000371.1 GCA_021789355.1 Chloroflexota bacterium
GACGAACGATCCCGCGGCGCCGGACCCGATCGAGGTGTTGACCCTCCAGGTGCCCGTCGAGGGTGGCGGTCGTGGCGCTGCCCCTCGAGCTGCCGGAGGCCAGGGACGGGGCGCCGGCTCCCTCGTGCTGGCGTTCCACTTCCCGCCCTTCCCAAGCCTTGGGCACGTTACGAAACGTGGTCTTGGCTGGCGGCAAGAAACGCTGACGCACTCCCCGGATGGGGTGCGTCCCGCTCGTCCTCGGCCGGGGCCACGTCGTGGAGCGGTCCCATGCCCTCGGTCGGACCTGCAGGTCGAGTGCTCCTGAAGTCAGCGGGCCCTCGAATTCGAGCCAGCAAGTGTTGGGCGGCGCTTCGAGCCGAACGTCGGCGGGAATCCGGGGCCACCGATCGGACCGCCCAATGGCGCCTCCCTGGCGAGCCTACGGCCTCCCGGCCGCCATGTCGTATTGGAGATAGATGACGTGGGTCCGCGTGTACTCGAGTACCCCGTGCTTGCCGTCAGCGCCGCCGATGCCGGATTTGCGCCAGCCCGCATGGAAGCCCTGCATGTTCTCCATGTTCTCGCGGTTGATGTACGTCTCGCCAAACCTCAGCTCGTTGCAGGCCCGCATTGCGACGTTGACGTCCTTCGTGAAGATCGAGGATGCGAGACCGTAGATGGAATCGTTCGCGTATGCGATCGCCTCGTCGAGGTCGTGGAACGTCACGACCGGCATCACGGGTCCGAAGATCTCCTCCCGGACGATGGCCATGTCCTGCCGGCAGTTGGCGATGACCGTCGCGGGGTAGAAGTTGCCCTCGGGCCGGTCCGCCGCGCGCTTGCCGCCGACAACGATCTGGCCTCCATCGGCGACCGCCCGCTCGACACGTCCGCTGACGGCCTCGAGCTGCCGGGCGCTCACGAGGGGACCCAGATCGCGGCCCTCGTCAACGAGGGCGTCCCCGTACGTGACCTCACTCATGGCCTTTGCCAGCCGGTCGGTGAACTCGTCGCCGACGCCTGAGTGCACGTAGGTCCGATCGGCCGCACCGCACACCTGGCCGCTGTTGAGGAGGCGACACGCCTTGATGGACTTGACGGCCAGATCGAGATCGGCGTCCGGCATCACGATCACCGGGGCACTGCCCCCGAGCTCGAGGCTCACCTTCGTGATGTTCCTGGCCGCCAGCTCCATCACGCGCGAACCGGTCCTGATGCTCCCCGTGACGCTCACCATGCCGATGAGCGGGTTGGAGGCAAGCTCCTCGCCGACGATCGGCCCGTAGCCACAGACGAGGTTGACGACCCCGGCTGGCACCTCCGCTCCGTCGAAGATCCGTCCGAGTTCGAGTGTGCTGTTCGGGGTGATCTCGCTCGGCTTCACGACGATGGCGTTGCCCGTCAAGAGGGCCGGCGCAACCTTTCGCGCCAGCACGTAGAGGGGAAAGTTCCAGGGCACGATCCCACCGACGACGCCGATGGGCTGCCGCAAGAGCAGCTCCATCTCGTTTGGCCGGTCGCTCGGGATAACCTCGCCTTCCACCCGGCGGGCCCATTCAGCCGTGTAGTCGAAGTAGTCCGCCGTGCCGCTCACCTCGCCTCTGGATTGATCCAGCGGCTTGCCCTGCTCCTCGGACAGCACCCGTGCGAGATGCTCGGCATCCTTGCGGATTCCCGCTGCGATGCGGTGCAGGTACCCGGCTCGCTCGATCGGCGCACGCTTCTCCCAGGCGCGCTGGGCCTTGTCGGCCAACGCGATCGCCTCGCGGGCATCCTCGGCCGACGCGTCCGGCACCTCGGACACAACCTGTCCAGTGGCCGGGTTCTCGACGGTCAGGGTCTTGCTCCCCTGGGCGTCCACGAACCGACCGTTCACGTAGTTCTGGTAGCGGCGAGTAGCGACAGCCATCGTGATCCTCCCAGTGCAGCGACCGCACCTGCGAGGCGCGGGAACATGTTGCGTGGCAGGCGCGACGCCGCTTTCAGTCGTTGATCGGCCCCGCGCCCGCCGGCGACACCCAGGTGACGCCTAGCCCAGGACGAGCGCAGCCACGCTCAGATCCGCGTGCGTGGGAATGCCGGGCACCGAGCAACCCTGCTCGCCGAACGCGAGGTAGCCGACCCAGGGCACGTGGCCGATGGTGTGCTCAAGCTCGCCTGGAATTTCCTTGATCCGGTCACCGAGAGCGATTGCGCGGCCGCCGCAGTAGGCGAGCACGACGGCCTGGGGCTCCTTCACGCCCTGGGCAGCCTTGTGAACGGCATTGCCCGCCTCGGCGATCAGCCCGTTCACGGTGTTCTCGCCAAGCTCCAGCACCATGCCCGCGCTCATGGCAGCCCCGAAGTCCATGGAGCCGTCTGGATTGCTGTTGGTCGGGTGAGCGGAATAGGTGATGCCGTCCTTGTGGAAGAGCAGCGGGTGCTGCACGCTGAACGACACGAGAGCGCCGCCGCCGATCTCCGATTCAGGCTTGGCGACCCACTCCGAGTAGAGATCCATGGCCCGGCGCCCATCGAACTCGAACACGGTCCGCCCCGCGGCCTTGGTGACGTGGGTCGTCTTGCCGGTCGGTCGGTACCCGTTCGTGAAGGCGTAACCGATCGGTCCGCCCAGGGCCGCGACGGCAAAGTGGTTCTTGTAGGCATGGCCGTTCGCGAACTGCTGGAACTTGCCGTCGGGCGAATGGTCCGATGCGGTGCCGCCGACCACGGGCACCCCCGGGGCCACCTCGGCGATGCCTCGCAGGATCTCTTCTTCCGGTCCCATGTACGCGATGGTCAGCAGGGCGCTGGCCTTGCCGCCGAGCTGCCTGAGGGCCTGCTGGGTCGCCGCCTTGCCGGCCGTGAGACCGTCGCCCTCCGCGACAGCGGCCACGCCCACGCCGGCCGGCCGGTCGGCGATCAGCATGAGGCTGGCCGCGCCTCCATCGCTCGTAACCCATCCGGTGTCCTGAAACACGCCGGTGGACGACGAACCGCCCCAGAGGGGAACCCCACCGAGCAACCCGGAGACCCGTGCGACGAGGCTCTCCGTGTCGTACTGCGTCGTCGCAAGCAGGATCGCCAGTGTGGGTGCACCCCGCAGCTCGGCCCTGGCTCGCTCCACCAGCTCGGCAGCCGCTGCACCCGCGTCCGTGTTCGTGGTGAAGCCGGTTCCGATTGCGCTCATGAGACCGCCTCCTTGTCCCTGCCACGGGTGACCTGACTGTGACCCGGTATCTGTCCCGACTGATAGATCTGGCCGAGCATGGCTGCCCCGAGCAACGAGGACTGGTCCTGGTAGACGTACTCGAATGCGCCGGTCCAGCGGCGCCGGGCGTCGACCATCCCCCGCACCCTGGCTCCGCCACCCGAGATCCCGACCCTGCGGCCCAGGCTCACGAACCGCGCGACGGCCTTGAGGTGCGCACCGAGATAGGCCGCGTTGCCCCGGATGAGACTCAGCAGCAGATCGTCTCGCGTGGTCTCGAGCGTCAGGCCAGTGAACCCAGCCGTGAGCGGCTCGAGGGAGTACCGGCTGCCACCGAGGTAGGGCTCATACGCCGGGAGCATCGCCTCGCGCTGGTCGGCATCCGGGTCCTCGAGGAACGCCGTGAGCACGCCCGGGACGTACTCGTTGTAGAACTGGTCGTGAGTGAGCTCACGACAGAACGACGCGTGGAACCAATCCAGGGCTGCGCCTCCCGTGTTGAGAACGAAGAACGTGAGCCAGCGCCCGGGGATGGCGTGGCAGCGCACGTTGAAGTCGGGCGAGGCGACGGGCGCATCGGTGCAGACGCTCGCGATGTCGCAGGTCCCGCTGATGAGGTTGATGTCGCCTGGCTCGGTGAGGCCGCCGGACAGCGCGGCGAGCACGGCGTCGTTGCCGCCGCAGAGCACCGTGCAGTCGCGGGGTAGACCGAGCTCGTCAGCGACCGCCGGGAGAATTCCGCCGACAGGGTCGTAGGACTGCATGAGTGGCGGCAGCTTGTGCTTGGGGATACCGGCGAGGCGGAGGACGGCCTCGTTCCAGGTGAGATCGTTCCGCGAGGTGTTGTAGAGGCCGGTGATCGAGACCGTGGAGGGATCGATCGCCCAGCGACCCGTCAGGCGCTTGACCAGGAATGTGTTGCAGTGGCCGAACTTGGCCGTCTCCAACCAGACCGTTGGTCGCTCGTCACGGAACCAGAGGATCGACGACAGGGACGAGCCACCTGAGACCGGCAGGTTGCAGGTCTCGGCGAGGAACCGTTCCTCGCCGACGATCCGGCGGATCGCCGCTGACTGCGGCCGCGAGCGCCCGTCGAGAAACAGCACCGCGGGGCTGAGCGCCGCACCGTCAGCAGCCATCGGGGTGAGTCCAGGGGTGGTGACCGACAGCGAGACGACGCGGACATCACGGAGGCTCGCGGACGCCTTCGCGCAGCACTCGCGCAGGGCGCGCCACCAGAGCTCCGGATCGATGTCCGCCTTCCCCCGCTCGTACAGGTGTGGCTCGTAGGCCCGCTGCGTCTCGCTGCGCTTCTCGAGGTCTGGACCGAAGACACCGAGCTTCAACGCGCTGGTGCCGACGTCGACGGCGAGGATGTCGCCAGTCACGGCAGCAGCCTTTCGTCGGTGAGGAACTCGCGGAGGGCAGCGACCTGCTCCGCGTCGAGTGGAAGCAGGGGCCGACGCGGCATTCCGCCCACGAACCCGGCCAGGGTCATGGCCGCCTTCACCCCGGCGACGCCGTAGGTGCCGGAGATCGCGTGGTTGATGCGACTCACGCGAGCCTGCAGCGGCGGGCCCGCGACCTCGTCCCTCGCGCGCCCCGCCTCGAACAGCTCCAGTGCGAGGTGCGGGAAGGCGTTGGCGAGGGAGACCGTGCCGCCGAGTGACCCGCCCATCATGGCGGGGAAGAGGAAGTTGGCCGAGCCCGCCAGCACATGGAAGCCCGGGCCCTCCAGGGGGAGGAAGCTCTCGATCCCGGTCGCCGCACTGTCCTTCATCCCCACGATGTTGGGATGCAGGGCCAGGCGTCCGACAAGCTCGGGGCTCAGCGTGATGCCGCAGAACCCGGGCGCGTTGTAGAGGAGCAGCGGGATCGGCGCGCCGTCGGCAAGGGAGGAGAAGTAACGGAACAGGACATCGTCGGTCATCTGTCTGCGGAAGTAGCCCGGCGACAGCACGAGCCCGAAGTCGGCTCCCAGGTCCGCGGCCGCGGCAAGGAAACGTTCAGCGTCGCGCTGCGCGTCGTATGTCACCCCCGCCATGACAACCTGCCCCGGGCCCTTGTGACGCACGACCTCATGGAGCACGTGCAACCGCTCAACCTCGGAGAGGCTGCGGTTCTCGCCGTTGGAACCGAGCGCGAGGTAGCCGAGGATCCCGCTCTCCGCGTAGCGGTCGACGTTGAACCGGAGGGCCCCGTAGTCGACGTCCTCGTTCGCGGCGAACGGCGTGCAGAGCGGGGCGAACACCCCCGCCAGGTCCGCCGGCACGCCCATGCGTCGCGTTGGAACGGCCCCTTGGGACGCCTCGTGTTCGCGCCTGTGTCGCGCGCCGTGGAACCTTCGCGGAAACGTGCCGACGGCAGCCGCGCGGCCCACTGCGGGCCCAAGCTACCGTTGTCTGGAGTCGTACGGTCAGGGCCGTTGGTCGCGACTTGTCGAGGGCGCGTGCGCCTTGCGGACGTGGTTGCGCTCGCGCCCAGCCGGGTCGCTTCACCAGGCCGCTCGGGCACGACTGACGTGTAGCCGGTACACCGTCGCATCGGGCGGGATCGGCGGATAGGTACGGCCCATCACGACGAGGTCGAAGGGAAGCTCGAAGACGAGCGGCTCCGCCAGGGCGCCGATAATCGCGCTGATGAAGGCCACCCCGACCTCGCGCGACCGGCCGAAGAGGAAGGTCAGGATTTGCCGGCGCGGCAGTGGCGGTTGAGGCTCGCCACGTCACGGGTGAGCCCGGTTGCGGTACCATGCGACACGTCTGCGGTGGTCTCGACCACGGTCGGAGGCTGCGGTCGTACGCTCTCAGACCGGGGTGATCAGGGCCATTTGGCAGGCAGACGCTCTGATCGAGCGTGATTCGATGGGGCTATAGCTCAGTTGGGAGAGCACCTGCATGGCATGCAGGGGGTCCGGGGTTCGAGTCCCCGTAGCTCCACCATTCACGTCGAACGCCGACCAAGGACCCCTCGCCGGAGCGGCGAGGGGT
>JAJYJR010000372.1 GCA_021789355.1 Chloroflexota bacterium
TGAGCGAGCGCAGCAGCCGTCGGTCTATTCTCGGCCGCCCGACTGACCCTCGGACCCTGCCGGATCGCTCGGCCTGGGCGGTCCAGAGGGTCCGGTTGGGCATACCTGCGGGGCATCAACCGGGATGGCACGCTCAGGTGACACGGATTGGCAGCCCTTCGTCCCAGCCCGTGACAGCGCAGGCGCTCAGGTGCTCCGCCCCGTAGCCCAGGGAGGGAAGGCCGGACAGGGCACGGGCTCCCTGACAGCGCGGCACCGGGGGACGGGCGTCCTCAACGACGCGGCCATCGACCCGGAGGTGCGTTACTTCTCGGCCAGCACGAGCCAACGACGGAAGCGTGGCAGCCGCCACGTCGCGCCGCGTCCGTCTCGATCGCTCGTTGCGAGCTGCACCGGCTCGCCCGATGCCGTCCACGGCGACATCGCGACCAGCGCCGGGAGAGAACCTGCCAGGCGGAGTCGCCAGCCGCTCACCATGGCTGGTGGTTGGCGTGGGGCATCCCAATGATCGTTCAGCTGGTTCCGCAGGTCGACCAGGTTGACCACGCGCACGCCCGTCGGGGTCCGCGCGACGCGGAGCCAGACGTGGCCGGCCTCTGGTCGGGCGGAGGTGGGGACCGCGCGACCGGCAGAATCGGTCAGCTCCACCCCGTCCGGGGGTGCAGGGACCAGGCTCGGCTCCGAGACGAGGTGCAGGTAGCGCGCGCCGAAGCGCCAGGCGGCCTGCAGCTCGCGCGCGGCACGTCGGCTGAGCCTCGCCGCGGCCGGGTAGTACCCCTCGACGAGCGCACGATCGCCGCCGGCGAGAATCTGGTGGTAACCGCCGGCGGCCATGATCACACTCGACAGAAGGACGACCGCCTCCTCGGCCTGGGCTCGCCGCGCTGGGACCGTGACGGTGTCGCGGAGAGCCGAGACGTAGGCGGCGACGACGATCGCCTTGGCCCCGCCGACACGGCGGGCATGGTCGATCCAGGCCACCACGTCGCGGTAGCGGACGGCGGGCGGCCACAGCTCGAGGTACAGGGCCGCAGCTGGCGAGGGCGCCACCGCGTCGAGCGGGTAGCCGGCGACGCAGTTGAAGAGGACGTGTCGCCCGGCCTCGGCCCCCAGCCGTCTGGCCGCCTCCTCGATCAACCCCGGGTACAGATCCTCGAAGCGAAAGGGCGTGCCGTCGGCTGCCACGCCGTGGTGGGGTTCCCCGTACGTGTCCATGTGGATGCCGTCGAAGCCGAAGTCCCGGCAGGCTCGCACGTACTCGCGCAGCAGGCGCCGACGCCACGGCGACCCGGGCCGCAGGTCGGTGAGGAAGAACGTGTCGCCGAGGCTCAGGGGGGTGCCGGCCTCGTCGAACACGCGCTCGGCCGGGTGCGCATCGACATACTCGCGCTCCGCGCCGTAGACCGACCCGTACGCGAGCGCAGCGATGCCCGTCCGGTGGCAGGCTCGCACGCCTTCCCGAACGGCAGCCGGCGACACCCGGCGGCCGAGCACGTCCCGGAAGGTCCGGTCGCGCGGCGGCGCGTAGCGGTAGTGGCGGTACATCCAGTCGTAGAACTGGACCACCGTCACGTGCCAGGGCGCGAAGCGCCGCACCGTGGCCGCCATCCGTTCGGGCGCGCGGAAGTCGGTGAGCACGGCGTGACGGGGCGACTCCCACCAGCCGGCGAGCGCCTCGACGGCGCACGTGGCGCTCGTGGACGCCGCGCCGGCTCGCTCGAGCGTGAGACGCAGGCCGTAGCCGTGGCGCGCCAGGGGCGGCAGCGTGATGCGGAGCACGCGGCGCGTCCGTCCCGCCCGCAGCCGCAGGCGGCGTGACACGCCGCCCACCACGCGCTCGAGGTCGAGGAGCTCCAGGTGGGCGGCCACCATGGCCGCGCGATCGGTCTCGACCTCGACCACGACGAGGGCCGGCCCACCCGGGGGGAACCATGGACGCGCGGGCTCGAACGAGCGGATGGTCAGGCGTGACGCCGACCGTCGGCGGAGTCCGCTCACGGAGCCGCGAGGAGTTCGCGGCGCAGCGCGAGGTAGCTCGCGTGCGACCACAGCAGCGGCCGGGCCGAGGCACCCCAGCGCTCCTCCCACTCGCCGATGTGTTCCGGATGGAGGGCGCGGGTCGCGACCTGCTCCGGCAGCGCGAGGTCGGCGCCCGCCTGGGCCTCGATCCAGCGCAGGCACGCCTCCGCCCGATCGCGATCGCCGGGGTCGTCGCGGCACAGGTAGACGCGTCCCAGCGCCGCCGTGAGCAGGAGCCACTCCCCGCCGCCGTAGTACGTGTCGGCCCGGTAGCGGTGGACCCCGCCGTCGGGCGAGACCAGCTCGGCCTCGATTCGGGCGAGCGTCGCGGCGAACCGCCCGGAGCGCGGATCCACCAGCCGATACGGTGCCGCCAGCCAGAGGAGGCTCCCGTCGACCTCGGGGTTCCCGTCCCACTTCGCGAAGGCCCCGCTGCCGGCGAGCAGCCGGGCCGCCAGCGCGTCGCGGGCGGCGGCGACATCTCCGGCGAGCGCCCCGGGGGCGACCGTGTCGAGCGCCTGCAGCCCGGCGAGGATGCCCGCCAGCGTGCTCGTGTGGACGTGCTCGGGGGATTCCTCCCAGGCGTCGTACGAGGGGTGCGCCCACAGGGCGGCCAGGTAGCGCGCCACGAGCTCCGCCGCCTGCCGGTGGGCGGCGGTCAGGCGACCGCCGGCGCGGGCGTGCACGCCGAGCGACCAGAGCCAGATCCCGGGGCCGTCGAGCTGGAACGTCGGCCAGTCCTCCGGCCCCGGCGAGCCGTCGATGCGGTAGCGACAGTGCAGGTAATCGGCCGGATCGGGAGTCCGGCCGGCGCCGGCGTCCGCGACCGCACGTGCCAGCCCCGCGCGCGAGCCGGCCACGAGCCCGGCGACCCAGTCGTGGAACCGCCCGGCGGCGGCGCGGTCGCCCGCGAGGTCCAGCGCCTCGGCGATGAACGCCCCGTCGCGCAGCCAGGCGAACTGGTACTGCGGAAACGTCGGGCCCGCCAGGAACGCCCCGTTGGGTGCCTGGTTGGCCAGGATGACCGCCCGGCTGTGGGAGGCCAGCCGCTCTCCGAGCGCGGAGGGATCGAGGACCGACACGTCAGCCCTTCGTGGCGCCCACGAAGGCGCCCGAGACGAAGTAGCGCTGCAGCCCGACGAAGACCGCGATCTCGGGCAGGAGGGCGACGAGGGACGCGGCAAACACGATCCCCCATTCGGTGCCGTTCGCGCGCTGGAAGAGCCGGATCGCCACCGGCAGCGTGTAGAGCGACTGATCCGACAAGGACGTGATGGCCCAGGTGAACTCGTCCCAGGCGCCCAGGAACGAGAAGATCGTGACCGCCGCGATGCCGGGACCGGCCAGCGGGAGCGCGATCGAGCGGAACGTGCGCCACACTCCCGCGCCATCGACCGAGGCCGCGTCGAACAGATCCTGCGGCATGCTCTCGAAGAAGCCCCGCAACAGGAACACGTTGAGCCCGAGGTTCATGACCGAGTACACCACGACGAGCCCCAGCAGGCTGTTGAGCAGGTGCAGGTTCTTCGCCAGCACGAACTGCGGGATGAGCAGCACGAGCCCGGGCACGATCATGGAGATCAGCAGCGCCCCGAACAGCACGGAGCGGCCGGGGAACTCGTAGCGTGCGAAGGCGAAGGCGAGGGACGCCGCCAGCACGACGGTGATCGCGGTGGAGGAGACCGAGACGATCGCGCTGTTCAGGAAGTACTGGCCGAAGTTGTTCGCGCCGAGCGCGGCGGCGAAGTTGTCGAGGGTGGGGTGGCTGGGGATCAGCTGCGGCGGGATCTCGAGGACGTAGGCGAACGGCGTGAAGGCGGTCCCGACCAGGAACGCGAACGGGATGAGCATGACCAGCCCACCCGCCGCCGCCAGCGCGAGGATGGCCCAGGGTCGTGCGCGGCGGCGCAGCGGCCGCGGCGGCGTCACGTGTCGACGGGCGGCCATCAGAGCGCCGCCTGGCGGCGCGCGAAGCGCAGCTCGAACACGCTGATCACGAGCAGCACCGCGGCGAGCAGGTAGGACAGGGCCGCGCCGTAGCCCAGGTCGAGATACGAGAACGCCTCCTGGTACATGTAGGTGAGCACCACGTGCGTGCTGTTGAGGGGGCCCCCGACGAGGCTGTTCGCCGACGAGGACATGACGAAGATGGGGATGAAGGCGTTGAACCCCCCGATGGTGAGCACCACGAGGAGGAAGGTAAGGGTCGGCCGCAGCGACGGCAGGGTCACATGGCGGAAGCGCGCCCACGCTCCGGCGCCATCGATCTCGGCGGCCTCGAGCAGTTCGGGCGCCACGCCCTGCAGGCCGGCGAGGAATACCACCATCGTCCAGCCGATCCCTTTCCAGATGCCCACGACGGCGATCGCCCAGAGGGCGGTGGTCGGGTCGGCCAGCCACGCGACGTCGGAGGGGATGACGTGGAGCACGTCGTGGAGCAGCCAGTTGAGCGCCCCCGCCTGGCCGTTGTAGAGGTAGACGAAGATCAGGCTGACGATGACCCAGGACGTCACCACCGGCAGGTAATAGATGAGGCGCAGGATCGAGCGTCCCGGGATCGCCTGGTTGAGCAGGAGCGCGACCCCCATGCCGATGACGAGCTGGCCGGCCACCGTCACCACGGTGTAGCCGACGGTGGCGCGCAGCGCCTGCCAGAAGACCGGATCACCGAGGGCGCGGGCGTAGTTGCCGAACCCAACGTAGACGCTCGGCTTGATCAGGTTCCACTGGAAGAAGCTCAGGACGAACGAGCTGGCGAGCGGATAGAGCGCCCACAGGAGGTAGAGCGCCATGCCGGGCAGCAGCAGCAGATAGATCGGCACGAGCCGGCGGATGCGCACGGGCGTCCGCCGGCTCGGTCGAGAGGAGAGCAACGGCATCCGACGTGGCACTCGCGCCTGGAACGCACGGGAGATCGCCACGTCGGTACCGCCTACGGCTTCAGGAGGCCGTCGACCGTCGTGGCCGCGGCATCGAGGGCCTGCTGCACGGGCTCGTCACCGCGCAGCGCCTTCAGCACGGCGTTGGTGACGGCCTCATCGATCTTCGGCCACTGCGGGGTGGGAGTGCGGGGCTGCGCCGTGAGCATCTGCTGCTGGAAGATCGCGTAGTAGCCCGGTAGCTGGCTGTTCCCGCTCAGGCTCTTGAGGACCGGCATGTTCCCCACCTTGCCGAGGGCGAGCTGCGCCTCGGGCGAGAGCATGAACCGCGTGAATGCCAGCGCCGCGGCCTGGTTCTGGGTCTGCTTGAACACGACGATGTCTTCGCCGCCAACCACGGAGATGCTGCCGGCGGGTCCGGAGGGGAGGGGCGCCAGCCCGTACTGCAGCTTGGGATACTGGTTACTGAAGATGTCGGGCATCCACGGCCCGTCGACGATGGTACCGGTCTCGCCCTTGCCCAGCGCGTCGGTCGTCCCCAGGCCGCCGCCCAGGATGCTGGGCGAGAGGTAGCCCTGCTTCAGCCAGTCGTAGAGCTTCTGGACCGCCGCCACGGTCTGCGGCCCGTTGAGCACGCCGCTGGCCTGGGTCAGCGTGGCGTTCGTGATGCCGCCGCCCATGCTGAAGATCCAGGGCAGGACGTTCCAGCTGCCCGTGCCGCCTTCAGCGTAACCATAGGCGGCCGCTCCGGTCGACTTGATCTTGGCCATGTCGGCCTCGAACTCGTCGATCGTCGCGGGCGGCGTGCTGATTCCGGCCTTCGCGAAGACCGCCTTGTCGTAGAAGAGCAGGCGCGTGTTGGTATCGAGGGGCAGGCCGTAGTAGTGGCCGTTCCACTCGTTCGTCCCGAGCGACCCGGCGAACGTCTGCGCCGCGAGCTGCCGGAAGTCCGGCATCGCTTGGTCAAGCGCGAGCAGGGCGCCGTCGTTGGCGAACTCGGGCACCCACATGATGTCGGCACGCAGGACGTCGGGCAGCACCCCGCCGGCAATCCCGGTGACGAGCTTCTGGCGCAGATCGTTGTAGCCGATCTCCTGGTGCTGGACCTTGACGTTCGGGTACTGGGCCTCGAATGAGGTGATGAGCTGGTCAAGCGTCGTGACGACGTTGTTCTGCCCGCCGCCCTCGCTGTAGGAGTCCCAGAAGGTGATCGTGCCGCTGATCGCCGCCGCCGACGCCGCGCCCGGGCTCCCAGTCGCACTC
>JAJYJR010000373.1 GCA_021789355.1 Chloroflexota bacterium
CCGCGGACGCGATCGCGCGGCAGGTCGGCGTGGACACCGTGGTCGCCGAGGTCCTGCCGCAGGACAAGGCGCACGAGGTGCGCAAGCTCCAGCTCGAGGGTCGCACGGTCGCGATGGTCGGCGACGGCATCAACGACGCCCCGGCTCTCGCCCAGGCGAATGTCGGCTTCGCCATCGGCACCGGCACCGACGTGGCGATCGAGGCCTCGGACGTGACCCTCATCAGCGGATCCCTCGGGGGCGTCGTGGCGGCGATCGCGATCAGCCGGGCCACGATGCGCAATGTGACCCAGAACCTCTTTGGCGCATTCGTCTACAACGGCCTGGGCCTGCCGATCGCACTCGGCGTGCTCTATCCCTTCACCGGGCTCCTGCTCTCGCCGATCCTCGCCGCCCTCGCCATGTCGTTCAGCTCGGTCACCGTCATCAGCAACGCCAACCGCCTCAAGCGGTTCCGCCTGCAAGGAGTCTCCGCATGAGCCCCGATCGCATCCTCGTGACCGTCGTCGGCCTCGCCGCCGTGGCCGCCGTCGCCTGGTTCTTCTGGTTCAAGCGCGCCGAGGGCGTCGCGGCGGCAACGATGTCCGACGGCTACCAGGAGGTCATGGTCCTCGTCAAGGCCGGCTACACGCCCGACACGATCCGCGTGTCGGCGGGCAAGCCCGTCCGTCTGCTCTTCCGGCGCGAGGAGACCGCGGCCTGTTCCGAGCAGGTGGTGCTCGCCGATTTCGGCAAGTCGGCGGTGCTCCCGGAAGGCCAGGTCGTGCCGGTCGAGTTCCTGCCGGCCGAGCCCGGCGAGCACGAGTTCACCTGCCAGATGGGCATGCTCCGCGGACGGCTGCTCGTGGAGGCCGCATGACCCTACGCACGAAGCCTCGGGCACAGGCCTCCGTGCACACGGCGGTGGCGGTTCCGCTCCCCCCGGACCGCCACCGCTGCCCCGTCTGCGACGGCGCGATCGCGCCAGCCGAGGGCGTCGCGACCCGCTACGAAGGCATGACGCTCATGCTCCGGAGCCCGGAATGCCGCGCCCGCTTCGAGCGAGACCCGGAGCGCTTCCTGCGGGATCCGCTCGATGACGCGGCGGCGTGCCGGTGTGAGCCGGCCGAGTCGCCCGCCAGCGAGTGGTGCTGCGACCGGTAGCATCCGGCCCGGGCGCTCGACTCGGCGGCCGCGCGGCGCGGGCACGACCCGGCCCTCGCGTCGCGGCAGAGCCGCGCACATATCTGTCGACCAGTCCGACCCTCAACGTCATCCCCTCCCGGACCGTCGTCCGGGGATGCATGGAGCCCGGTGGCGCCCCCGCGGGCGACAGTGAGGGCGTCGGAGTCCGCCGGCCACCCGGCGGGCCCCCTTCACCACATCGTGACGATCACTTGAGCACCGCGGACATCAAGCCTTGATGGGCGAACGGCACAGTGACGCTCGTCGGGAATGACCGACGCACCATCACGAGAAGCTTTCCGGACCGCGCCCCGCCCGGGAGCTAGCAAGGAGTCAGAAGACATGTCCCCGAAGCGCATCGGTGTCCTCGCCGGTACCGTCCTCGCAGGCGGCCTGCTGCTGGCCGTCGCCGGCACCGCCCTGGCCCAGAGCCGCTCTTCCACGCCCGCTGCGACGCAGTCGGCGGTCCCGGGCCCGATGGGCGCCATGATGGGCGCCGGCGCCCCGACCGCGTCGGCCGCGCCCGGCCAGAGCGCCGCGCCGTCGTCCACGTTCGGCACCGGCATGATGGGCAGCGCCGGCCATGGCATGGACGCCGACGACGTGGCGCGGATGCAGACCTCGATGAACCAGGCTGGCAGCCAGTATCAGGCGATGCCCACCGCCATGACGGCGCAAGGCTGCAGTCCCGCCGTCATGCGCGGGTTCCTCGCCTCGCCCGCGCCGACGAAGTAGGTACTGGCCCGCCGCAGCCAAAGCGGCCTCGCACCTGCGCGCGGAACGCCCTCGAACCCGCCGGCGCTCCGCGCTCGTTCGCGCCCACAATATCCTCAGTCGGCCTCGCCGGACCGCGGTGCCGAGGCCGCGCCAGCGTCGACCGCCGGTCGTGGGGACCAGCGCACCGCCCGGGCCTCCTCGACTGCGGCCAGGACGGCTGCCTCGACCGCCTCCCCGATGCGATCGGCTTCGCCCACGCTCATCGCCGGGTCGACGTCCCCGTCGATCTCGAGCCGCAGTGATCGTCCCGTCCAGCGTCCCCGCACACTCACCGCGTCGACGCCCGGCACCCCGTTCGCCGCCGCGGCCGCCGCGTCGAGGTGGGTGGCGTCGACACCGTCCATGAGGTGGTGCAGTAGATCGCGGGTGACCGTCACCCCGACATGGACGATGAAGAGGGTGACGGCGAACCCGGCCAGTGGGTCACCCCACCAGTAGCCGGCCGCTACGATCGCGAGTCCGCCCGCGGCGCCTGCTGAGGAGAGCGCGTCGAGCCAGGAGTGCCGGGCGTCGGCGACAAGGGTCGTCGAGTGGATCCGGGTGCCGACTCGGAGCTTGTAGCGCGCGACGAGCTGATTGCCGACGATCCCGAGCCCGGCGCCGGCCATCCCCGCGTACACCGCGCTCGTCTGCCCGTGCCCGACGAGCTTGAGGTAGCTCTCGACCCCGGCGAGGGCCGCCGAGGCCCAGATGACGAGCGCCACGCCGAGGCCGGCGAGGTCCTCGGCGCGCTCATACCCGTACGGATAGCGCGCCGTGGCCGGTCGCTTGGAGAACCAGAAGCCCGCGAACACGACAGCCGACGTCGAGACGTCGGAGAGGTTGTGCAGGGCGTCGCCCAAGAGAGCGACCGATCCCGTGACCAGGGCGAGGCTGAGTTCCAGCAGGCCCGTCGCCGTCAGGCCGAGCGCGGAGAGTCCCACGGCCCGGTTCGCCAGGCGGCGGTGCTCGCTCTCGTCGTGGCGCGCGGCCCGCGGCTCGGGAGCCCCAGGGACGGTAGGACGAGAATCGGTCGTCGACTTCATCTTGAGGGCATGGTACGGGGCCGTCCTCGGGCATCGGTCATTGGGCCATCGCGAGGGCGGCGCTGAGCGCCATCGAGTCCCCCGGGCCCGCCGGCGGACTACCGCAGGATGCCGAACGTGCCCAGAGCGCTCCAGAGGCCCATCGCGAGCAGCCCCGCCGTGACCGCCCAGCAGACGGCAGACCGCACTCGCCCGTTCGCGAGCTCACCGAGGATCGCCCGATCGCCCGACATCCGGACGAGGAACGCGAGCGGGATGGCGAGCACCACGACGTTGAGGATCATCGCGTCGATGACGACCGTGACGAGGTTCTGCGCCAGGAGCGCAATGATGGCGGCCGGCACGACCTCGAGCAGATAGAGCGCGTAGAAGCCCGGCGCACGACGGACCGAGAGATTGAGGCTGTGCGGCCAGCGGAAGAGCTCCGACCAGGCCCAGGCCGAGCTCAACGAGATGACGACCGCCGCGAGCAGGCCCGAGCCGATGAGGCCGACCGCGATGAGCACCGCAGGGGCACCGGTGGCGAGCCGGGCGAGCCCCACCGGCAACGCGCCCAAGGAGGCGCCGATCCCCGATGCCGGCCCCGCCATCGCCGCTGCGGCCGGCACGACCACCGCCACCATGAGCAATTCCGAGGCGATCGCACCGACGAGCGTCTCGGCCCGGGCCGCCGGCAGGTCGTCAATGCCGAGGCCCTTGTCGACGGTCGCCGCCTGCTGGTAGAAGAGCATCCAGGGCATGATCACGGCCCCCACCGTGGCGACCACGAGATCGAGATACGCCCGGCTTCCGAGGGGCTGGCTGAACGTGAGGCCGCCTAGGACCGCGCCGGGATTCGGATGCACCGTGAAGGCGAGCACGACAAAGGTGAAGAGGGCGACCGAGAGGACTAGGGCGATCCGCTCGTAGCGGCGGTACGTGCCGGTGAGGACCATCGCCGAGTGGAAGAGGAGGGCGAGCCCGACGGCGATCGGCGCCGGGATCCCGAGGATGCCCGCACCGAGCACGATCCCGGCGAACTCGGCGACGTAGGCGAGCAGGTCGATCGCGGCCATCGAGATGACCGCCACCGCCGCCCAACCGAAGCCGTAGCGCTCCCGCAGGATCTCGGCATGCCCGCGCCCGGTGACCACGCCGAGGCGCGCGGTCATCTCCTGAACGAGATAGAGGATCGGGATGAGCGCCACGAGCGGCAACAGGAGCGCATAGCCGAACTCGGTGCCGGCCTTCGCCGCCGTGAGCACGGACGGCGCGTCGACGTCGGCGAGCATGACGACCCAGGCCGGACCGAGGACGCGCAGCCAGCCGCGCCGACCCATGCGCCGGGCGCCAACCACGCTCCAACGAACCGCCGAGCGGGCCCACGTCGCGCCGGTCATCGGCGGACTCGACAAGTGGACTTCATGCGGCCATTCAAGCGAACCTGAGGCGAGCTGCCGAGGGCCACTGGTCACATGCATTCGGGCATACCCGACCTGCCGGCTCAGAATTCGATTCGTTCTCGCGGGCCCCGTCCGCGAACCAAGGAGAGCGCGACCGATGCGAATCGCCGCCGTGCAGCGACTATCCTGCCTTCGGCATGACTACCGCTCATGGGTCGACCCTCGCCACCGCGGCCTCCCTCGAGTACCTCGTCGGCCTCCGCAACCTCGGCAGCAGTGGCTCGCAGCCCACGATCACGAACCTCGCGCGGCGGCTGCACGTGAGTCCTCAGGCGGTCTCGGAAATGGTCAGGCGCCTGCGCGCCGAGGGCCTCGTCGAGCAAGGGACACCGCATGAGCTGGCGCTGACCCCGCGCGGCCAGGCCCTCGCCGATGCCGTCTTCCGCCGTCACGCGCTCGTGGAATGGCTCCTGACCGGCATTATCGGCATGGGCTGGGCCGAATCGGATCAGGAGGCGCAGCGGTTGCAGGGCGCCATCTCCGACGCCGTCGAGGCCCGCCTCGACGCGTTCCTCGGCCACCCCGAGACCTGTCCCCATGGCAATCCGATCGACGCGGCGACCGCGCGCCGCCGGCCGCCCGGGGTGCCGCTCGGGTCGCTCGGCTCCGGATCGAGAGCGACGGTCTACCGGATCACCGAGGAGGCCGAGGAGGACGCCGCACTCCTGTCCTATCTCGAGGCGCGGGGGCTCACCCCGGGCGTCGAGATCATGGTGCAGGCCGCGAGCGATACGCTCGAGGCGATCACGGTCGTCGGTCCGCGCGGCTCCGCGACCCTCGGGCTGCGGCCCGCCGCGCTCATCCGGGTCATTCCGGGCCAGGCCGATCCGGCCCTCTTCCACCGCCTGCCCGCGCGTACGACGAGAGAGTAGCGGGCTGCGCCCACGCCTCAAGGCATCCTGCGTCCGACGCGCAAGACTGCTTGACAGTACGCTACGAGGCTCGGTAGGCTTCAATCCCGAGCCCAGTGATCGGAATTGCCGCCAGGGTCCGCCGCCACCGTTCGTGGAGCATAAGCGAAGTCGATGTCGGGGGCGGGGGCGGGAGCGGTAGACCGGCCTGTTCAGAGCGGTCGGGCCATGGCCCGGATCCCGCGATCCGCATGACGAGAGGAGGCGTCCCGTGAGCTTCGCCCAGACCATCGTGCTCGGGGCGATCGCGGGCTTCACGATCTTCATCGGGCTCCCGTTCGGGCGGTTGCAGCGGGGCGGGCGGGGCCTCCGCATCTTCCTCGGCGGCCTCTCGGGCGGGATCCTCGTCTTCCTGCTCTTCGACATCCTGAGCCACGCCACGGAGCCACTCGAGGCGGCGCTCACCAACTCGGCGCGCTCGGCGTGGCGTACGTCGTCGGCTTCGGGGTCGGCCTGCTCAGCCTCTTCTACGCCCCCCGCTGGCGGCGTCGGGCAGCGGGCATCGGTCCCGGGGCAATGGCCGTGGCCGAGGCCGACCCGGCCCTCCTTCGCTCGGACACGCTGTCGCTCGGAATGACGATCGCCGCAGGCATCGGCCTCCACAACTTCAGCGAGGGCCTAGCGATCGGCCAGTCGGCGGCCTCGGGCGCGATCTCGCTGGCACTGCTCCTGATCATCGGCTTCGGCCTCCACAACGCGACCGAAGGTTTCGGCATCGTCGGACCGCTGGTGGCTCATGACGTCCGCCCGTCATGGCGCTGGCTTGCCGTGGCGGGTCTCGTCGGAGGCGGTCCGACGTTTCTGGGCACGATCGTCGGCACGGCGGTCAACTCGC
>JAJYJR010000009.1 GCA_021789355.1 Chloroflexota bacterium
GCGCGAGGCAAAGATCGCGCACAGCGCGAGCCAGAAGGGGACCGAGTCGAGCAGGTAGCGGTAGCCGAACTGCACCCAGCCGCCGCCGTAGTAGAGGAGCGTCGGCAGCAGCACCAGGAGCCCCGTAAGCGCGAGCACCCGCGCCTCCGACGAGCGCAGCAGCGACCAGAGGCCCACCAGGAGCGCCGGGCTGGTCAGGATCACCGACATCCCGAGGCGGCTCGGCACGAAGAAGGGCGGCGTGGCCATCAGCTGATCCGGGCCCTTGAGGAACAGGTAGTCCAGGTTCATGGGCAGGTGGACGATCGAGAAGAGCCCCTGCGCGCGGAGCGCCTCCAGGAACGGCGGCAGCGACGCCATCCCGTAGCCGGTCTCCAGCGGCGACCCGAAGCGCGCCCAGTTGTACCAGAAGAAGACCAGGCCGAAGGGGACCGACGCGAGCGCGACGGTGAGGGCAGGCGCCAGCCCCTCGCGCAGTGCACGGCGCAGCCCCGGCAGGTCGGTCGGACGGCCCGCCACCACCCACGCGTAGTAGGGCAGGGCGAGGAGCAGCGTGGAGCGGGTCAGGAACGCCGCCCCGCCCAGCAGGCCGAGCAGCCACGGCCGCGGGTGCTCCCGGCGCGTCTCGATCAGCGCCCAGAACGTGAGCCCCATCGCGATGATCTCGGCGGTGTGCCAGACCCCACCGCGCACCGTGATGTTGAAGAGGACCGTGCCGAACCCGAAGAGGACGGCGAGCCAGAGGCGCGCGTCGAAGCGCCGGACCCCGAAGGCGCCCAGCATCGCCCAGGCCAGCGCCACGTCCACCCCGGCCAGGAACGCATTGATCAGCGGTTCGTAGGCGATCATCCGGTCCACGCCGAAGAGCGCCACGAACGGCACGAACAGGAACGCCGGGAACGGGTCGAAGGGGACGTAGACGTGGCCGCCCAGCACGATGATGTCGTTGATCGGCGGGCGCCAGTTCACGTCGAGCCAGAGATGGCCGTGCAGGAACGAGTCGGCCATCAGGAAGAAGTCCGGCCGGCCCGCGTCGAACCAGCCGCGGTTGACGATCTCCGGCACGATCCCCGCGTCGACGAGGACGGTGAGGAGCACCAGTGCGACCGGCACGCCGAGCGCGACGAGCCAGCCGGCACCCGCGCCCGGGGCCTCGAACGGCGACTCCTCGAGATCCCAGGGCTGCTCCGGGTAGCCGCTCCCGCCGGCGGAGCTCACGCCGGCTCGACCTCCTCGAAGCCGGGCTCACCGGCTCCCAGGTCGCGCGCCGCCTCGGCCTCCCCCGCCTCGCGCAGCGTCCCCAGCCCCCAGCGGATCCGGGCGAGCTCGATCCCCCCGAGGAGCGAGACCGGCAGCACCGTGGCGGCGTGGCTCAGGATCCCGAACGCGAGCGCGGTCGGCGCGTCCAGCCCGAGCGCGGTGGCGATCACCACCACCCCGAACTCGAACGGGCCGATCCCCGCCGGCGCCGAGGGGAGCGCGGCGCCCAGGTTGGCCGCGACCGCCACCGCCACCAGCCCGAAGGGCGGCAGCGAGATGTGCAGCGAGGCCGCGGTCACCGCGAAGAGCCCGGCCGTCGCGAGCCAGGCGGCGAAGGAGAGCGCCAGCGCCAGCAGGACCCGCCACGGTTCGGCGGCGTCAAGGAGCGCATGGAGGAAGCGGCTCGCGATGTCGGCGGCTCGCGCCGGGAACCCGGCCGGGGCCCGCGCCACCACGGCGTCGATCCAGCGTCGCACGGTGGCGTGCGGGACCACGACCACCACGGCCACCACCGCTCCGGCGGCCAGCGCGATCAGCGTGAGCGTGACCACGATCGCGCCGTGGATCCCGACCATCCAGGTCGCCACGGCGCCCAGGGCGGCGGCCGCGATCACGTCGAGCGCACGCTCCATGGCGATCGACCCGAGCGCCCGGCTGCGGCCGACGTGCTCGCGTGTCCCCAGCAGGTGGGCGCGCACGAGCTCGCCCAGCCGGGCCGGCAGGATGTTGTTGGCGAGGTACCCGATCACGAGGTAGGTGAACGTGCCGCGGTAGCCGGGGCGCGGCTCGCGGGCCAGCAGGATCCGCCAGCGGATCGTGCGCCACGTGAGGTCGACGGCGAAGGGGACCAGCACCAGGGGGAGCAGCTGCACCTGGCTGCGCCCCAGCGCGTCGAGCACGCGGCCAAGGTTGATCTCCCAGAGCAGGAACGCGACCGCCGCGACGCTGACGGCAAGCCCGACCAGGGCCCGCACGCGTCCGCTCACGCCGTCCCTCGCGCGCCGCGCCGCCGGTCACGAGGCCGCACGCGGCCGGACCAGGATCCGCTCACGCGGGCGGATCCGCCTCGACGCGCCGCGGGACCAGCCGCACGTCCCGGCGCAGCCCCGTGCGATGCAGCAGGAAGCGGACCACCACGCGCAGCGTCCCGAACCCGTACCGCACCGAGCGGCGGAACCCCACCGAGGAGGCCTCGCGGAAGTAGCGCGTGGGCACCGCCACCTCCGTGATGCGGAACCCCGCCGCGACCACCTGCGCCACGAACTCCTGGTCGAAGACGAAGTCGTCGCTGTTGCGCTCCCAGGCGACCGTCCGGAGCAGCCGCGCGGAGTACGCCCGGAACCCCGTGTGGTACTCGGAGAGGCGCAGGCCGAAGGCCAGGTTCTCGGCGGTGGTCAGGAAGTGGTTGGCCAGCCACTTCCAGATCGGCATCCCGCCGGCCAGCGGGTCGCCGAGGAAGCGCGACCCCAGCACCATGTCCGCGCGTCCCGCCAGGATCGGAGCGATGACGGCCGGGATGCGCGTCGGGTCGTACTGGTAGTCCGGGTGGACCATCACCACGACGTCGGCGCCCGCCGCGAGCGCCTCCCGATAGCAGGTCTTCTGGTTGCCGCCGTAGCCCTTGTTCTGCGCGTGGACGATCACGTCGAGCCCCAGGCGCTGCGCGATCTCCACGGTCCTGTCGCGCGACACGTCGTCGACCAGGATGATCCGGTCCACCACGTCACGCGGGATGTCGTGGTAGGTGCGCTCCAGGGTCTTGGCGGCGTTGTACGCCGGCATGACGACGATGATCACGGGGTCCTCGATGCCTTGCGTCGGTGCAGTGCTTTCGCTTGGCTCGCCTGTCCGATACGGCACGCCGATCCGGCGAGCATGGCGCCCGGCCATCGTAGCCGGTCCCCGCTGAGACCATGGCGGGGCGTCGGCAGCGAACAGGAGCAGGCGTGCCGCCACCGGCATCAGGCCGCGCGGCGGCTGACTCAGACGTCCGCCGTCACCAGGTCACGGTCCGCCAGCAGACGAACGTGCCGCGCGGCGATGAAGGCCAGAGCGTAGATCGCCGCAATCAGCAGAAGCAGCGCCTGGTAACCGGTGGCCAGCGATACGTATTCCAGGACTGCCCCGACCATCGCGCCCAACAGGTTGGACGCGAACGACATGTCCGCCGTACGGGTGTCCCGGAATGAGTAGGTGAAGACGAGGTTGGCCAGGAAGACCGGCGCAAACGCGATCCCGGACGCCAGCGCATAGCGGAGCCACGGCGGATCCACGAGCAGTGCCGAAGGTGGAAGCGCGTAGGCGAGGGCCAGGGCGCCGAACAGGGCTCCGTACAGGAGGGCGGGCCGGCCGAGACGCAGCCGCGCGTTCACCAGGATCGCCGCGAGCACGCTCGCGAGGATGGCGAAGAAGACGAGCGCGTTCACGAGCCAGGTCGTTCCGAACAGCAGGCTGAAGGTCACGAGGCTTCGGGTCTCCAGCAGCATGAAGGCCGCACCGAGCAGGAAGAAGTGCGGACTGAAGCGGTGCAGAGAGGTGCCGCCCACGCTGGCCGCGCGCCATGTGAGAAGTCCCGCCCATAGCAGGACGAGGCACAGCGCCACGAGATAGATCGGGGCAACACCCGGGGTCAGAAGGTAGAGAAACGGCCAGTCGTCGGTCGCCGGGACCGGATCCGATCTCAGCGGACCCGGGACCGCCAGCGACGCGGTGCCTGCGGCGGAGGCGGTCGATCGCGCAACCCCGAGCGTGCCAGGACCATCCGCAAGTGCCGCCGCCGCATCTCCCAGCTGCGGGTAGGTCGCAACCAGCGGAGCAGTCCCGAAGGTGCGTTGGAGCATGCCGGCGAGCTTGTCGACCAGCCACTGCTGACGGTAGAAGTTGTAGACAACGAAGACGCCGCCGGGCGCGAGGTGATCACGGACACTCGCAAACGCCTGGTCAGTGAACAGGAACGACTCGAGGCGGATATTTGCCGTCGAACTCACGAGGGTCAGAGAGTCCGGCAGCGCGAAGACCACGAGATCGTAGCGCTGGTCTGTGTTCCGGAGGAACGCACGCCCGTCGTCGATGACACGACTGACCCGTGGGTCGGAGTAGGGCCGCAGTGGGTTGTCCTGGGCGCCGATGGTGGCGATCTCTGGGTCGATCTCGACCGCGTCAACGTGCTTCGCACCGTGCTGCAGAGCAATCGCGGTGTCATTTCCCGTCCCTGCACCGACGACGAGCACGTCATTGAAGGTGCGTCCAGGCAGCCACTGGTAGACCTGGTAGTAGAAGGGAAAGAGCGTCGCCCCCGGCCTAGTGGGGAAGTTCTGGTGTGGGATGCCGTTCACGTTGACCTGCTCAACACCAGGCGTCCGGTACACGGTGATGCGGTAGTACGGAGACCAGATCGAGCCACTGGCCTGAACTATGGACAGGACTATCACTGCCGCCATCGCGGCGCCGGCGACTGCGGACCATCGCGTGACCGGCTTCCCAATGGCCAGCAACCCGAGAAGCAACGCCACGACGGCGAACCAGATCGGTGGCGGTGTGGACATAGCGGACAGCAACGCGAAGCCTGCGATGCCGGTCATGGAGCCGGCGACGTCGACGGCGTAGGCTCGTAGGGGCGTCATCGCCGTGAGCAAGGGTCCCATGGGCAGCGCCAATGCCGCCATGAGCATCGTCACGAGGGCCACGATGACGGGCAGCACGATGAACCCCGCGTTGCTGGTGCTGGTGTCGGCCAGCCCGAAGAAGATCGCGTCAGGCGAGATGAGCTGCACGTTCAGCTCCACCGTTCCGACCACGGCGACCACGCACAGCAGCAGCAGCGCGAACGGCGGGAACGGCAAATGGCGTCCCCCGGTATGCCCTGCATTTCGGCCGTACAGAATCCCGATCCCGATCCCGAGGAAGCTCGCCATGAGGACCAGGTTGTCGAAGAAGCCGAAGTAGACGACGTTCGCCGGGATCCAGCGGATCAGCAGCAGCTCGACGAAGAGCAGCGCCGTGCTGGTGAGGAAGAGACGTAGGTCGGGACGTGTCATGCGGTCACCGCAGCACCGGTTGCGCCTCGGGCACGGACGCGGGTGTGCCCCTCGACGAACCGGTCGGCAGCCACCGGCGGATGAACCGTCCGGCCTGCGGGAGCACGAGCGGCACCACGGCCACCAGCAGGGTGAAGTTGTAGAGGGCCAGCAGGGGGATCGCGATGGTAGCGGCCAGCGGCACTGTCCAGCGCCGATCGGTGAGTCCGCCCCACGTCACGATGGCGATGGCGATGATCCCGCGCAGCCACAGCGGACCGCCGATGCCGCCCGTGTAGTCACCGGCCGGGATGGTGGCGTTGTGGACGAGCGTCTGCAGCCACTGCACCCACAGTCCCGGCGCAAGGACGAAGGACGCACCCACGACGACCAGCGTCCCCAGGATCACCAGCCCCACGTTCCGCCACTCCCGGCGCACCACGAACCAGAGCACGCCGACCCCAGGGGTCACCTTGGTGAGCAGCACGAACGCCCAGGCGGCCGGGTAGCGGAAGCCGAGCACGATCGCGGTGGCCAGCAGCACGTGGATGTTGCCCGCCTGCAGTTCGAACGCCACGATCGGGTTGGCCAGCAGGAAGATGGCGAAGGGGCCGGTCAGCGCGATCAGCAGGCCGATCAGCAGCGCCTCCCAGATCGCGTGGAACAGCGGCCAGGAGAGGAGCGTCAGCGGCTCGATCAGCTGCCGGAACGCCGGGGAATACAGGTAGGCCCCCGGAACCCCGGCCACGGATGACGCGTAGGGGTTCGCCAGGCTCGCAGACCAGTAGACATGCGCGTCCCACCCGGCGTGCGGGTCGGTCACGAACATCGCCCACAGGACCACGCCATACGCGATCGCGATGCCGACCAGGGCAGGCTGCGCCCAGCGCGCGGCGAGCGCGCGCCATCGATCGGTGCCGCGCTCCTGGTCCGCCGCGAGCCGCGCAACGGGTCGGGTCACAGCGCGGCAGCCTACCGACATGTCGCGCGTTCGTCACTGGGGCAGTTGACACGGGCACCGGTACCATCGAGTCGTTGCGCGGGCGCGATCGGGACACCACCGTCGATGTCCCGGCGTCGTCCCCCAGCGGGCATCCACCGGGCGCAGCGAGGGATGGGTGGCAGGTGAGCGCATCGCAGGCAGACACGGTCGTGGTCGGCGCCGGCATGGCCGGCCTAGCCGCCGCCGACGCGCTCCGCCAGGGGGGGCACGCCGTGACCATCGTCGAGGCGGCGCCGGGCGTGGGCGGCCTCGCGAGGAGCATCCGTGTCGCGGGCGAGCCGATCGAGCCCTACTACCACCACATCTTCCCGCAGGACCACGAGACCCGCGCCTTGATCGACCGGCTCGGGCTCTCGGACCGCCTTGAGTGGCGCGAGGGCCCCATGGCCGTCATGCACGAGGGACACGCCTTCCCGTTCGACAGCCCCCTCGACCTGCTTCGCTTCCCGCCGCTCTCGTTCAGCGCGCGCCTCCGCTTCGCCGCCGCCACCGCGATCCAGATCGCCCGTCGTGACCAGCTCCGGCTTGATCGCGCGCCTGTCTCTGCGGAGGGCCCGCGATGGTTCGGGCAGCGCGGATACGACACCATCTGGCGACCCCTGCTGGAGGCCAAGTTCGGGTCCCGGGCCGACAGGGTTCCGATGGCCTGGCTGGTGGCTCGGATCCGCCAGCGTGGCGGTTCCCGGCGGGCGACCGGCGATCGTCTCGGCTACCTGCGCGGCAGCCTCGGGACGCTTGCAGAGGCCTACGCTGCGCGGCTCGTCGCCGACGGCGTGTCGTTGCGCACGGCCACTCGAGTCCAGCGGATGCAGCGCGCCGGCGAGCACTGGGAGCTCGAGCTCGAGGCGTCGGACGGACCGAGCACCATGTCGGCGCCCTTGGTCATCGCGTGCATGAGTGGACCCGTCCTGGAGCGCCTGGTCGAACTGCCGGCGCCCTACGCCGCGGCCATGCGTGCCATCCCATACCGCGGCATCGTCTGCGCCCTGCTGGAGCTGTCCCGCCCCTTGAGCCCCTACTACTGGGTGAACGTCACCGATCGCCTTGGTCTCGGGTGCGTGGGGATCATCGAGCACACCAACTTCATCCCTGCCGAGCGGTACGGCGGGCGCACGCTCGTGTACCTGGCGCACTACGTCGACCGCGACAGCCCGACCTGGAATGCCACCCCGGACGATCTCGTGGACGCCGTGATCCCGGCGATGCGGGCGCTCAACCCGTCGTTCCAACGCGACTGGATCGTGGACGCGCACGTCAACCGAGATCCGTTCGTTCAGCCGGTGCCACTGGTGAGTGGACCCATGTCGACGCTGCCCATCGAGACCGGGCTTCCGGGCCTGTTCCACGCGAGCCTCGCGCATGTCTACCCGGACGATCGGGGCGTGTCGAAGGCGCTGGGGCTCGGCCGCCGGGTTGCGGAGGCGGCAATCCGCCCGTTGACCTGACGCCGCCGATCCTGGCGGCACTCATGTGTGGGATGACGATCTCTTGCGAGCTATAAGGAGCATATGATCGTCGCCGCCACCAGGAGAGGAGGGACGATGGCGGTCGCGCGGCAGGCGGCTCGGTCGGCGCGTTCGATGTTCACCCCGCTGCGGGTTCGTGCAGTCCTCGACGGACTCACCGTTGGCTTCCTCGGGCTCGTGGCATGGTTCTGCATCCGCGCCATTGCGGACCCGTCCAGTTTCATCGATGCCAATGCCTACTACCGAGCCGCGCTCGACGACCCGTACCGTGTCTCGGCGCTCGGTGCGCTCGGGGCATACCTGTACTCGCCCGCTTTCCTGCAAGTCATCGCCCCGCTGAAGGTGCTGCCGGCCGGGCTGTTCGCTGCCCTCGTCGTCTGCGGTGAAGCCACCGCCCTGCTTGTGCTGGCGGGCCGATGGACCGGCGTGGTCGCAGTCGCAGGATTGGCGGTCGTGTATCCGGAACTTGACGTCGCAAACGTGAACTTCATGCTCGCGCTCGCGATCGTGGCTGGATTCCGATGGCCCGCCCTCTGGTCGAGCGTCCTGCTCACGAAGGTCACACCAGCAGTCGGACTGCTGTGGTTCGTGGCTCGTCGCGATTGGCGATCGCTCGCCGTGGCATTGGTCGCGACGGTGGTGGTCGGCGGGGTGTCGTTCGTGCTGGCGCCCGGGCTCTGGACGAGCTGGCTCCGCGTGTTGGCGGCAAACGGCGCGCGGCCGTCAACGCTCGTCCCGCGCCTGGCAGCGGCCGCAGCTCTGATCGCTTGGGCGGCGCCGCGAGGCAACCGCTGGGCAGTGCCGGTGGCAGCCACGCTGGGCATGCCGGACATGTACGGCCCAGCCGCTCTCGCGATGCTCGCTGGCGTACTGCCTCTCCTGGCGCGACGAGGCAGTACCGGGCTCGGCGCCGACAAGATGCAACAGGTGGTGGCGGCCAACTGAGATCGGCCTGCGGCGATCGCGCGGCTCGCGTTGGCGGTTAGGCTTCCTCCCCTCCGTCCACCCCCTGCTCCACCCCCAGCAGCTCCAGCAGTTCCAGGAACCTGCGCCGGAACTCGGCGCGTGAGAAGCGCTCGGCCTGGGCGCGGATGGCGGCAGGGTCGAACGTTAGGGTGTCGAGCCGCTCGATGGCCTGGGCGAGGGCGTCGGGGGCCTGCGCGTCGAAGAAGAGGCCGGTGACGCCGTCGACCACGGTCTCGGTGGCGCCGCCGCCACGGAACGCGACCACCGGCTTGCCGGCGGCCATCGCCTCGACCGGCGCGATCCCGAAGTCCTCGACGCCGGGCACCAGGCACGCGTGGCAGCGGCGCAGCAGGTCGACCGCCTCGGCGCGCGGGACGAACCCCCGGAACTCGACCGTCGGCCCGGCCAGGCGACGCAGGCCGGCCCGCTCCGGCCCGTCGCCCACCACCACGAGGCGACGTCCCAGTCGCGTGCATGCCGCCACGGCGAGGTCGATGCGCCGGTAGCGCAGCAGGCGCGCCAGCACGAGCAGGTAGCCATCGTCGGCGTCGGAGGGCGCGATCTCGTCGACGTCCACCGGCGGGTGGATGACCTCCGCGTCGCGACCCCAGAGCCGGCGGATCCGCTCGCGCACCGTCGCCGAGTTGGCCACCAGCACGTCGGGCCGCCGGGCGGTCTCGCGGTCCCACCGCTGGAGCGCCGGGCGGATGGTGCGGGCGGCCAGGCGCGACGGCGCCGGGAGGCTCGACCCGCGCAGGTAGGCGTCCAGGTCCCACGCGTAGCGCATGGGCGTGTGGACGTACGCGACGTGCACGTCCCGCGGGCCGGTCCGCACCGCCTTCGCGAAGGCGACCGAGCTGCTGACCACCAGCCCCGCGCCCCGCAGGTCGAGCGTCGAGAACCAGAGCGGATAGAGCGGCAGGAACGCGCGGAAGTGCCGCGTCGGGCCCATGAGCCGCTGGACCGGCCACGGGCTCACGCGCGACGGGTCGATCCGGTCACCGAACCGCCGCGCGTCGAAGAAGCTCGTGTGAATCATCGCGTCGGGCAGGAGGCCTGCCAGTTCGATGGCGACGCGCTCCCCGCCGCCCTCGGCCACGAAGAAGTCGTGGACCAGGGCACCTCGCCGAGCGACCGGAGCATCGTGCATGATGCCCCGTACGATACGGTTCCGCGTTGGGGTGCGAGCGATGGTCGATCGGCGGCTGAACTACGGGCGCGAGATCATGGCCCGCATGGTCACCGGCCTGGACGTGGGCCTCGCGCTGGATCTCGGTCCCGGGATGGGCGAAGACATGCTCACCGTGCGCGCCGCACATCCTGCGGCTCGCGTCGTCGGACTGGAAGCCCACGCGCCATATCGAGATCGGCTGCGCACGCTGGACCTCGAGGCGATCGCCTGCGACATCGAGCGCGACGCCTTCCCCTTCGACGATGCATCGGTGGACCTGATCGTGGCGAACCAGGTCCTCGAGCATGTGAAAGAGGTCTTCTGGATCCTGCACGAGTGCACGAGGGTCCTGCGAGTGGGCGGCAGCCTGGTGGTCGGCGTCCCGAACCTCGCCTCATTGCACAATCGGCTCCTGCTCGCGATCGGGCGGCAGCCGACATCGCTCGCCAACTGGTCGGCGCACGTGCGCGGGTACACACGGGCGGACCTGGTGACCACCCTGGAGAAGCCGTTCCCGGGTGGTTTCCGCCTACTGGACACAGCTGGCGCGAACTTCTACCCGCTGCCTGGTCCGCTCGCCCGCCGGGCAGCGCAGTCGTGGCCGGGCGGCGCCTGGGCGTTCTTCGGACGCTTCGAGAAGACGCGTGCGTACGACGGCTCGTACCTGCGGTGGCCGATCGCCCAGCAGCTCGAGACGAACTTCTACCTAGGGCCCGGGAAGTGACCGGCATGCGGGCAACTCACTCGCTGAGCGTGAGGCGATCCCGCCGATCGGTGGTCCAGAACACTGCGAGATCGCCCAGCACCGTGTCCCCATGACAGACACAGCGATGCGTATCACACTCATTTCGGGGTCCCTGCCGGAGATGCCCTGTGGGGTGGGCGACTACACCGCACGCCTGGCAAGTGCACTCGCCACCGAGGGCGCTTCAGTCCGGATCGTGACCACTCGCGACGATCGGGTCGCCTCACTTCCAGCCGTGTCCGTGGATCTCGCCACGCGGAACTGGGGGACCCTGCAGGTGCCGATGCTGCTGCGGGCGGCGCGTCGCGGACCATCTGATGTCGTCCACATGCAATACCCGACGGTCGGGTACCGCCACGGGCTCGCCCCTGCCCTGCTGCTCTCCGCCCTGAGGCTTCTCTCGCCGGGCATGCCTCTTGTGCTCACCTTGCACGAATACGTCCACCTTGCCCCCCTGCATCGTGCGTTCGTCGCCGGAATGGCGTTGTGGGCCCACGCGGCCATCACACCAGATCGGGCACAGCTGCAAGGCCTGCGTCGCGCACCACGATCGGTGATCGAGGAGATCCCACTCGCCTCGAACATCCGGCCGATCGCCTCAACTGGCGCGAGGAAGCAGTCATCCGAACTCGTCGTTGGATCGTGGGGAATGCTGCGGCCCGACAAGGGACTAGACGTGCTCATCGATGCCTTCGCGGAAGTAGCACGGGTCAGATCCGCACGACTGATAATCGCCGGGGACCCTGGACCGGACAGTGCCTACGCCGACCACCTGCGAACACTGGCGTCCGCATCGGCCGTTGGTGATCGCATCACCTTCACAGGCCGCCTTGGCGAAGCGGAACTCTCAGAAGCTCTCTCCGAGTTCGATGTCTGCGTGCTTCCATATGTGGCAGGTCTTGAAGCGAACCGAGGTACCTACGCAGCTGCCGTTGCCCACGGCTTGTCAATCGTGGCGACCACCACGGGAGATCCGGGGTACGACGCACGGACCAATACGACACTCGTGCACGTCGAAGATCGAACCGGCCTCGTGAACGGGATCTTCGACGCAGCTGCACGTCCTAGGCTCCCGTTAGTTGATGTCGACCTAGAGTGGCGTTTAATCGCGCAACGTCACCTGGAGATCTACAGGGATCTACTCACCACCAGGAACCGTGGCCGGACCTGAGCTACGAGTCGGATGGGATCGGCGGCCCATCGGGCCGCAGTCGCCACCGTCGCCTCCGCACGGAATCCGCGAGGTTCCACCAGAAGGCCGACGCGACCGTCCCTGGCACCCTCAACAGATCGCGGGGGCGCCCTAGGCACCGTACGAGGATCCCGGGCGATTTGTAGAACGCCGCCCAAGCCAAGGACGTCGCGTTCTGCCGCGCCGTCCCGTGCCGCCGCATAAACAGAATGCCATTTCGAAGCATGAGACGACGCACTGTCATCGAGGCGTTCCGGGTGCCGCGTGTGTGGGTGATCGACGTGCGCGGCTGAACCACCACGCGGAACCCGAATGTGCGGGCCCGAATCGCCCAGTCGAGTTCCTCCCAGTACATGAAGTACTCCGGAGCCAAGCCGCCGACTCTCCTGGCTGCCGCAATCGACACCAGCAGGCACGGGCCGTCGAGCCACTCGACGTCGTACGGGGCAGATGCAACCGGGTGCGTCCAGAACCGGCCGCGACCGCGAACCCAGTCCATCCACCCACCGGCAGAGAAAATGGTGCCATCCGGGTCACGGACGATGGGCCCGACGACTGCCACGTCTGCTTCTGCCGGCGCGATTAGGGTCTCGATGAGCGTCGGGTCATCCAGAACCACGTCGTTGTTCAACAGCAGCACATGCGTTGCACCGATGCGTGCTGCCCAACTGAGGCCCGCGTTGTAGCCGCCCGGCACCCCGTCGTTCACCGCCCTCGTCAGCGACGTCACGGGAGTCCCGAACTCCGCGGCAAGGCGGTCTCCCTCACCCGTCCCGGACGCGTTGTCGACGATCAGGGTCGGAAGCGGCCAAGACGAGAGACGCGTGAGCCCTCGTAGGCACGCTCGCGTTGCCTCCTCGCCTCGCCAGGTCAGGACCACGACCGCGACCGACGGCTGAGGAACCGGTGCTCCGGGGCCGGCTCCCTCCGCCGAGGTTGCAGGTGCCAATGGGATGGCGGTGCCGCTGTTGGCTGCTCCGGGATCGTCAGCTCTCGGCATGCAGCAACCGCCAGACCTGTCGCACCTCTCCCGGAAATGCGGACACCATGATCACGAGGTAGCAGGCAACGGCGAGCGCCGCCTCCACCGCAAGAAGAACCACACCGGAAGCTTGTGTCGTTGCCTGTATGAAGAGCAGGCCAACCCCTGCTACCCCCGCCGCTACCCACGCCGGAGCAATCGACCTCAGCAGACGAACCGGTATCTGCCGTCGCACAAAGAAAATGATGGGCACGTTCGTCAGCTGTACCACCGCGTTCGCCACGGGGAACCCAATTGCGCCGAGGGTCAATACCAAGGGTGCCCCGAGCGCCCAAGTTCCAACCATCCAGATGACCGTGAACATGAACGTCAACCCGGACCGGCCCTTTCCGTTGAGTGCGCCCAGCATGGGGGAGACTGTCGGGACGAGCAGGTTGGCCGCCCAGAGCAGGTAGAAGTAGGGCAGGGCGGGAAGCCAACGCTCGCCGAACACGGCGAGCGTGATCGGGCGGGCGAGCACAAGCGTCACGATGGCCAGGGGTGCCACGATGGCGTTCGTCAACTGGATCGACCGCTCCAGTGCGGATCGCAGGGCGTCGGGTTGAGCCTGCAGCCGAGCGAACATCGGCAGGTAGAGGCGCGCAAGCGGCTGGAGCACGATCACCGCGTATGCCGCGACCATCTGCGCCCAGTTGATGTATCCGACCGCGGCGGCTCCGAGCAACAGACCGATCAGCACCGGCGTGATGCTGTCCTTGATCAGCGACACCACGCTGCTGCCCTGGTACGGCAACCCGAAACTCAGGTGGTGACGGATTCGCGGAACGTCGAGAGCCCACCCGATGCGCCACGGACTCACCAGGTTCGCGAGCAGGGCTCCGATCGATTCTGCCGCTAGCGCAGCGTACGCGTAGCTCCAGGCTCCGAACCCGCTGTACGCCAGCGCCACCGCGACGACGTTGAACACGACGGCCTGGGTCGTCTCGATCGTCGCCAATCGGTCAAATCGGAGCGATCGCTCCAGTCGGACGATGGGCATGGTCTGCAGCGACGCCACGACCAAGGAGAGCGCGGCGATGCGGAACAGCCACGCGTCATCCGGCGGCATCCGGTACGCGTCAGCCAGCCACGGGGCGGCGGCCCAGAGCAGCCCGACCACCGCCACCACGAGGATCTGCTGCGCGGTGAAGACGGCGCGGAAATCCGCCACGTCAGGCTCACTGGCCTGCCGGATCAGGCTGGCCCCCAGCCCGACGTCGCCGAACACGGCCAGGAAGCTGATGAGGAATGCCGTGATGGCATACAGGCCGAACTCGGCCGGCGTCAGGACCCGGGCCAGCAGCACGCCGCCCAGGATGTTGGCACCGAAGACGAGCACCTGGCGGGTCAAGAGCGCGAGCCCGCCCTGCGTTGCCCGTCGGGCGACTGTCATCGGAGCCAAGGGGTCGTCAGTCGCGCGGAGCTCCTCTAGGACCACTCTGCTCCCTCGAGCACCCGCGCCGACCTGTGGGCGCGCCCGGACGCGGCGCGGCCGCAGCGCCGGCAATCAGACGACGTCTTCCGAGCCACCATAGCCCGCCAGCCAGCGCTCGGCATCGCGTCGGTACGACTCCCGAACGGCAGCATCACCGCCGGTCACACGTGCCTCGTGCTGCTTCGCGGCGCTGACGAAGCGATAGCAGGCCATGAGCGCGGACAGATAGAACCCTCTCCAGCCGTCGCGGTAACCCTGTGCGCGGATGTACCGGCGGCCGAACTCGAAGAACACTCTCCGGAGCGCAACCACCGGCGTCGCCCGTTCCCCGCGCTGAGTCGCCTGCTGGGCTTCGATCGTCGTGTATCGGTTCAGCCGATCTACGAAGTCCGCCAGATCGACGTAGTTGTGGTGGATCACCGACAGGCGCTCATCGGCCTCCAGTCGCACGATCCGCGCACCGGGTGTCGGCACCATGAAGGCGTGGATGTCCGGGCTGAATGTGACTGCCCTGGGGCGAAAGAACCGGATGTGTCGATCCTGGTCCAGACCCCATCCCGTCGCGCGCAGCGGCCGACCGAGGAGATAGTTGGCCCGTGACGTCTCGACCGCATCGTACCGGCCTGAGCTGGCTATCTCCCGCAGCCGACGAGACAGCGGCTCTGGCACGAGTTCGTCCGCGTCCAGCATCATGATCCAGTCCCCGCGGCACTGGGCGACGCCGAAAGGGCGGGCAGGATCCGCAAAGCCGATGCGGTCATGCACGATGACACGCGCGCCGAACGACTCCGCGATCTCGACCGTGCGGTCGTCGCTGTGCATGTCCACCACGACGATCTCATCCACCCACGGCCTCAGCGACCGCAGGGCATACGGAAGGTCGTGCTCCTCGTTCAGGGTGTGGATGAGACCGGAGATCTCGGTCACGGGTCGGCCCTATCGACGGGCAACCGACCCCATCGGCACTGAGCGGCAGAGCTCACGACTGCATGCTCCTGGTAGGCGTCATCTGCTCGGTCCGCGCCCACGGTTGACTGCATCACATCGCGAGGGCATGCGTGCGGCGGCGTGAGCAGGCAAGGACATCGCCGGCATGCTGTCCGTCAGTCGCGTCGCCCGAGGTTGGTGTGTGCAAGAAGACGCTTGCCCCCGGCCCATCATAGAGGGTGACGAAGTCCGGGCTGGTCGCCAGAGACGCTCTGAGGGTGCTGCAACAATCCGGCGAGGACCCAGATCCGCGGAGCTGACCCTTCGGAATGAACACGTACTGCAGGTCGACGCCGTGAACGACTGCCCAAGACACTAGGCAGGCGGCGGTCCCTCCGGCGCACGCCTGGAGGTCAATGTTCTCGCTGTATGCACGAGCCCACACCGTGGCTCCCAGCCATTCCATTCCCTGCGGCGTGGCGATGCTTGTCCGCCCCGACAGCGCTGGGAACCACTCTTGCTCGCCCTCTATCCCCGAGGAATCGCCCGTGACCACCGCCAACGTCGCTCCGGTTGGGATGTGGTCTCTCACCCAGAACGCCGCCGTCCTCTCCGATTGAGAAATCGCCCGATCCGGCGAAATCGGAAGGATGTTGAACTCAAGCGCCGATAGGGTCGTCACCGAAAGGCCCACGATCAGGATCCATCGAGCAGAACGCGCTCGCCATACTCCGAGGGGAAGCAAGGCCCGGTCGTCGCTCGGGACACGCACCCGGGAGACCGCCTGAAGCACCACGTCCACGATCCCAATGGCGGCCAGCATGGAGAGCGGAATCGCCGTGAACCAAGCGCTGAGTCCCATCAGAGTGGCCAAAGCGAGCCATGAGGGTAGCAGCCAGGCTCCGCGGGCCGCGCACCAGAGCAACCCCAGCAGCGCTGCCGTGCCGATGACTGGGAACAGGAGTTCACCAGTGAAGCTGAAGGAGCTGAGCTGATCCATGCCGGCGAGGACCGTGCCCAGTGGGCCATGAAGCGAGGCTGCGGACAGCAGCCCTCGAGGCCCCACTCGTACCAACGCGATGGTCCACCACGGCAACGACACGAAGCCCATCACCAAGACAGAACCAGCACCTCTGAGCAGCGCGTCCTTGGTGGGCCGTCTCAGCGTCAGCAGCATGATGCTCAGGAGGGTGAACAGCGCTGCATCGGGATGCGACATCACGGCGAGACCGCCGGCAATCCCCGCGGACAGTGTCTGGCGAATGGAACCGTCTCGCAGTGCCCTGACCGTGAACGCGACGGCCAGCAGCGCGAAGAACAGGCCCGGAGCTCGCGTCAGTCCCCCCCCCCCTCAATCACCCACTCATATGCCTGTGGCGCCACGGCAAAAGCAGCCGCCGCAATGAGGGCGTGGAAACGGGAGGCGAGCACTTCCTTTGCCGCTAGGTAGACAGCCGGAACGCTCAAGAAGGAGAAGAGGAGCGGGATGAGGCGAAGCAGGTCGAAGAGTGAAATAGGCAGGATTGCGTTGATGACGGCGGCGAAGTAGATCGCTAGCGGCGGATAGACAAACGGTATCAGCGCGTTGTTGTACGAAATCGTCGCCGGTATCTGCATGCCCGCCAGTTGCACGTCCCGGGCCATCACGTAGAACAACCCACCGTCGTTCAATGGGAAGTTCGCCGACGCGACCGGAAGACCTCGGACTAGGAGAGCGGCTCCCGCGACTGCACTGGCGGCGAAAGCATCCAAGAGGGCCTGCCTATTGCGCACAGCCTGATTCATCGCCGTGTCCCAGCTGGACGCGACTGCCCCGGTTCCGCCGTCATCAACGTGAGGTCACGGCGACCACCGCTCGGCCCTCGGACGTCGTGAGTGGCAGGAGGGGAGTCGATTGGAACGGCGGAGCGCTTTGTTGGCGCCCGGTCCGCGACCCATACCGCAGGTCGCAGCGAAGGATGGCGACCACAATCTGCGGCTCGTCACCGTCCGTCCAGCGCCGCCGGGATCGTCCGCAGGAGGATCGTGAAGTCGAGCCAGAGCGACCATCGGTCGATGTAGCTCAGGTCGAGCATCGCGCGGTTCTCGAAGGAGTCGTCGCGACGGGCCGAGACCTGCCAGAGGCCGGTCATCCCGGGCTTCATCGACAGGCGTCGGCGGTGCCAGACGTCGTACCCCTCGACCTCGCGCGGGGGCGCCGGCCGGGGCCCGACCAGGCTCATCTCGCCGCGCAGCACGTTCCAGAGCTGCGGCAGCTCGTCCAGGCTGGTCCGGCGCAGGAAGCGCCCGGTGCGCGTCACCCGCGGATCGTCGGTCAGCTTGAATGCCCGCGGATCCGCGCGGCTCGCCACGTCAGCGTAGCGGGCCTCCGCGTCGGGGACCATCGTGCGGAACTTGAGCACTCCGAACGCACGCCCGTGCAGGCCGACCCGCGTCTGCCGGAAGAGGACCGGGGCACCATCGCGCAGGCGGATCGCCAGCGCAACAGCCGCGAAGACCGGGCTCAGGAGCACGAGCAGGACGCCGGAGACCGCGATGTCGACCGCCCGCTTCATCGCCAGCGCCAGCACGCGGTCCGGGCCGGAGACCAGCGAGTAGACCGGCGTCCCGTCGAGCTCCTCGACGTGCCCGATGGCGAACGGCCGCTCCAGCACGTCCATTGGCACCCGCACGATCTTGCCCTCCTCCTCGCAGAGCTGGGCGATGGCGTCGATCAGGTTCCACTGGGTGAACGGCAGGCAGACGGCCACCTCGTCCACCACGTCGCGGTGGAGGATCTCCTCGAGCCGGTCGAGGCCGCCCAGGTACCGCCAGCGCGGCGGCGGCGAGAAGGCCGGGTCGTCGTCGAGGAACCCCATCACCCGCAGGCCGAGCGTGCGGTGCTCCTCGAGCTTGGCCGCGAACGCCTGCCCGCGCGGGCCCCCGCCCAGCACCAGCACGTGCCGCAGGTTGCGGCCGCGGCGGCGCTGCCACTCGAAGGCCCAGCGCAGCGCGGCCCGGGTGCCGAGGGCGGTCAGCGCCTGGATCGGGAAGAGGAAGAGCAGGTAGAGGCGGCTGACGTCGGGGAGCTTGAACCAGAAGAGGACGCTCAGCGAGATCAGCGCCATCGCGGCGGTGGCGCGGGCGATGTCGACGGCCTCGGTGACCAGCGACCAGCGGGCGCGCGGCCGGTAGAGGCCGTTGAGCGTGAGGAGCGCCACCCAGACGATCGTGTAGACGATCAGGAAGGCGAGCGGCTGGGGGAGCGCGTCGTGCCAGAAGGTGGGCCATTCGGGACCGAAGCGGGCCGCGGAGAGCACGATGGCCACGACCACCGCGACGCCCGCGTCCGCGAGCATCAGCAGCGCCCGAAGCTCGGCCCCGTACCGTCTGATCATGGGATGCGCAGGCTATCCCCCGTGATGGCGCGGTGGCTATGGTACCGAAGCGCTACAAGGCGGCGGGAGAGGGGGGCGCGGCTGGACGCGCGACGCCGGCGTCGGACAACCGGTCCCGGCGGCCACGACCCGGCCCATCACTTGTACGCCAGGCGAGGCAGGTCGAGCACGAGCAGGTCGGCCGGAACCGGCCGTCGGTACGTGAAGTAGCTCCAGGACGTGGCGTTGGCCCCGGGCATCTGCGGGCAGTCGCCGCACGTCTGCGCCACGTGGATCAGGAGTTGCGCGTGGGTCGACGGCAGACCGGTCTGCCCCGCCAGCGCAACGAGTCGATCCGTCATTGCCTGCTCGCCGGCCCTGGCCGCAGCCAGCTCGGCCAGGGGGGCGGCCGGCGAGGAGGGAGCGGCGAGGGCTTCGGCCTCGAGCTCCCGGCGCGCGCTCAGGTCCCCGTTCCATGCGCGGACATACAGGGTCGCCGACCCAGCGGCAGGGCCTAGCGTTGCCGCCAGCTGGAGCGCCTCAGACGTACGTCCGGCCGCCAGCGCCACGCGGTAGGCAATCCCGGGATCCCACGTGGCGACCACCTTGTCTACCGCCAGATCGGCAGCGGTGTGCAACTGTGGGGTCGAGGACCAGTATGGGTCGGCGGGGAGCTCGGGGATGAGCACGAACGCGTAGACCAGCACCGCAGCGGCATCCTGTACGTCGCCGAGCCGTGCGTACAGGGCTGCGCCGGGCACGGTCGCCTGCGCCTGTTGCCAACCCAGGCGCATCGCCTGCTGCAGCGAGGCGCGTGCGCCGGCGCGGTCTCCCAGCTGCAGCTGCACCGCTGAGAGGTCGAGCCACGCCTCGGGGAAGTCGGAGGCCGTCGCGGCCCGGTCCAGTGCCTCCCTGGCGAGTCCCAGGTTGCCGTTGGCGGCCGCGGCAAGCCCCAGCGTGAACTGGTACGGCGTCATATCGGGATCCGCGGCGGCCGCCTGCCGGGCCAGCGGCAGGGCCGCCGCCCAGCGACCCGCGTTGGCGTCGTTCACCGCCTGGAGCTGGGTGGCGGCCACCGATTCGCTCCACGAGCTGAAGGCGAGCGACGCGACCACAACCAGTGCAAGGGCTGCGGGACCAAGACGCGCCAGCGTCCGTGACGCGGGCCGCCACCTGGACCACCGCGCGTCGTCGGCGTCCGCCATCCAGCGATCCACCGGTGACGAACCGCTCGTCGCGTCGAGGAACCCCACCGTGAGGGCGAGAGCAAACATGGCCACCGGGAAGTTCGCGTAGAAGTCGACGAGTTGATGGCCTGCGAGGTTGAGGATGGCGAACAGCGCCGCCCATCCGTATCGACGCCGGACCGGGTCGGCATCCGTCATGCCCCGGTAGACGAGCCACCCGAGCGAGACCACGACCACGGCGCCGGCGAGGAGGCCGACCACGCCGAACTCCGCCGCCGTCTGCAGGTAGATGTCGTGGGCATGTGGGATGTAGCCATCCAGCCCGGTCGTCCCGTTCGTGAAGGCGATGCGGCGCGCGACCCATGTCCCCGGCCCCGAGCCGACGATTGGTGACGACTCGAACATCCGGATAGCCGCGAGGAAGAACGTGAGACGGTCCCCGGACGAGTTCAGGGCCCGAGCGAGCACGGCCGGCCCGAGGGTCGCCGCCGCGCCCAGCCCGACGAGTCCGCCGACGGTGAGCAGCAGCCGCCCTGTCCACGTCCGGGCGGTGCGCCGGAGCACGTCCCGGGACGACGGGACGAGGAGGAGCGCAGCGATGGTGCCCACGGCCCCGACGCCGAGGCCGAGCCAGGCACCACGGGACTCCGTGAGGACGACGACCGCGGCCGTCAGGAGTGCGAGGAACTCGCCCAGCGCCCGCCGTGCCGTCGAGCCGAAGCCGAGATGGGCAACCGACGCCGGAAAGAGGAGGAGCATCATCGTGGCGACGGCGCTCGGGTTGCCGAAGACGAGGCCCTCGTTGCCTGCTCGGAGCGGGGGAACGGCAACATGCCCGAGGACGGACCACCAGGCCACCCAGTGCACGATCGTCAGCACCACGAACTCCACGCCGATCGACAGGCAGAGCAGGACCGCGAGCGCGCCGATCCGATCCCGGAACGCGGGGTGGGCGATCAGCCGCACGAGCAGCAGGTAGAGCGCCGTGCACATGACGGCGTAGGCCACATACTCGAGGCTGAGGCGGGGGCTCCACGACGTCACGGTGCAGATCGCGAAGGCGGCGAGTGAGGCGAGGAACGCCGGCCAGAGCACCGAGCGCGGACGCCAGCCGGGATCGCGCAGCGCGGCGACGAACCAGGCGACCATGGCGATGGCGATCGTGGCGAGGCTGGCGACCCGCCACTCGAGGTAGCTGGCGCCGAAGGAGCCGCCCCCCCCGAAGGTCAGGTAGACAACGCCGAGGACGATGCCGACCCAGGCGAGCAGGTTCATCCGACCCAGTCGCCTGCTCGCTGAGTAGTTCAGGGCAATCGACACGGACGAATGCTGCCCTCCATCGCTGCGGCATGCGGATACGCGGGCGGTTGGCTACCAGAACCGCAGCTCTGCACCGACGTTCTCACTCAGTCTGACCGTCGCGTCGCGATGATGCGCGTTCTGTGTGCTCCTGCCTGCGATCCCGACTCATCCCCTGTCACACACCTCGGGATCGCCCACAGCCGCTGCTGGCTGATCTGGTAGCCCAACCTCGTTGCTCGGTCCACGTGACCCGCGGCGCCGGCGCGCGCCTCACGCCGCCGTCAGCGCCGGGTATCGCCGACAGGGCTACGGCTCATCGCTCCGCTGGCTCTCCAGGTGCCGCTTGCTGCACTGCTCGTCGCTTGGGGAGCACACACAGGTCGTCGCTGGACCGTCGTGGTTGGGGCAACACTCGCGACGCCATCGCTTTCACTGGTCAGTGCATCGCTGCTCGTGGGCGTCGTGCCGCTGGTGCGCGATGGGCCACCCGTCTGCCGTCTACTGAGGACGTCGACGGTGAGAACATCGACGGCTCTACGCTCCATGAACGCCGCGGCTGCGCCCGAGTCGGATGCGACAGAGGCCAGCTCATATGACACCCTCCGACTGGTTGGCACCTCGGGCCACCCGACGCGCAGGCCCGGCCAACAGCACACATCCCGCAAGAACTGAGAGCCCGGCGATCCAGAGCTCCGGCAGAGCCAACGTCACGGCGACCGGGAGCATCCAACGTCGGTTGCCGCGGGCGCCCCACGTGGTCAGGGCACCCGCCGCCAGGATACGGAGCGGCAGCGACACCGGTAGGTGAGGCGCCGACGCCGGCGGCACGGTGCCGACGTTGCTGCCCAAGGCCGCGAGCCACTGAGGCCACCACGCCGGTACGACCATGAGAGATGCACCGACAAGCGCTGCTGTCGCGAGAGCTGTCAGGCCCAGCGCCCTCCACTCGCGTCGAACGGCGAACCACAGTAGGCCGATCCCGGGCGTTACCTTGGTCAGGAGGGCAAACGACCAAGCGGCAGGATATCGAAACCCAAGCACCACCACGGCCGCCAGCAGGAGGTCGACGTTTCCCGCCGAGAGTTCCAACGCCACTGGGTACACGGCTACCAGTGCCAAGGCCCAGCTGCGCGAGACAGCGACCAGAGCGGCGAACTCCAGGCAGAGCCATGCAACGCGGAAGACCGGCCACGGCAGGAGATGAAGCGGCACGAGCGCCAGCGCCACCGGCGGAGCGTAGAAGAAGGCGTCGTGCTGCCCCAGCGCCGCGGTCGATGCCTGGTAGGGCGCTGACACGTCGAACGCCCAATACGCATGCGAGTCCGTCCCTGGAGAGGCGACAAGCAGAAGCACCAGCACACCCGCACCGACGATTGACAGGCCGTCTCGGAACGCGCGCACGGCTACCGGGCGTCGCCCGGCCAGCTCCGGCATATGGGCGGCCCACGCCGCCGCCTGGCGCCATGCCGAGCTCATCGGACGCTACTCCCCTTGCGAATGTGCCGGCAGCGTCGCACGCCGATCGGCCCGAGGCAAGGGTGACGATCGAGCCACTGCCACCGATCGGGCGATTGCTACGATGCCATGACCGTGACTTCCTCTTCGCAGGCCGACACTAGGCAGCGCACGAACCCGCTGGACGTGACCCGCATCTTCGCTCGCCCCGGTGTCCTGGTGCTTGCCACCTGGGCCGTGTCACGCCTGCTCACCGTCCTCGCGGCGATGGCGGCCGAGACCGTCGCACCTCGGAACCCGAGACTGACCGCTGGCGCCAGCGGCCCGCTGGTCTCGAGCCTCACCAGCTGGGACGGCTGGTGGTACCTGGGGATCGCCCGGAACGGCTACCACGCCGCGCCGATCAGCGGGCAGTACCACGACTACGCGTTCTTCCCGCTGTACCCAGCGCTGGTGCGGGCGCTCTCGCTGGCCACGCCCGCATTCGATGGGCTGGTGGCGGTCCTGCTGTCGAACGTGCTCTTCCTGCTGGCTCTCTGGCTCTTGTACCGACTGACGGCCGAGGTGCTGGACGAGGAGCGGGCGCTCTGGTCGTGCGTCATCCTGGCGCTCTTCCCGTTCAGCTGGGTCTTCTCGATGGCGTACGGGGAAAGCCTCTTCCTGGCGCTGAGCCTCGGGTCGCTGCTCGCGGCCGAGCGGGGACGAGCCGGCTGGGCGGCGGTCCTCGCCGCGCTCGCCGGTCTGACCCGGCTGCCGGGCGTGCTCCTGATCGTCCCCCTGGCGCTGATCCTGTGGCGCCGCCTTCGGGAGCGGCGGGCGCTCGCCTGGCTGGTGCTGGTCCCGCTCGGTGCAGCCCTCTTCGCCGCCTACGTGGGCAGTCTTGCGGGCAGTGCCGGAGCGGCGGAGGCGGCCCAGAATGCGTGGGGTCGCACGGGGGTCGGCGCGGCCGCCGCCGGTGGCCAGAGCCTGGGTGCCAACCTCGACCCGATGCTGATCACGTTCCTGCTCACGCTGCTGGCGTACGTCTTCCTCCTCGTGTACCTGCGCCCGGACCGGATCCCGTTCGCCTATGCGCTCATCCCGATCCTGACGCTCGCCTCCGTCTTCGCCAGCGGCAACCTGCAGTCGATCGGCCGGCTCGGCATGGTGGCGTTTCCCTTCGAGTGGGTCCTGGCCGGGCGGCGGAGCCGGTGGTTCCGCATCGGCTGGCCAGTGGTGTCGGCGGCGCTGCTGACCGTACTGAGCGTCCTGATCTTCGCGGGCTGGTACCAGCCGTGAGGGTCCCGGCATGACCGATCGAGCCCGAGACGTGACCGGCGCCGGTGCGCGAACGCCTGCCACCGTCGGCCGCTGGCCCCGGGTCCTGGCCATCTCCGCGTCCCTGCGCGTGCCCGTCGTCCTCTTCGCGGTGACGTTCGTGGCCCGCGTGGTGACGGCGCTCCCGTTCTTCGCGCCCGGGTACCCCGACTCCGTCTACTACCTGGCGACGGCACGCGAGCTTGCCGCGGGGCACGGCTTCACCATCCCGTACATCTGGGCCTTCGTGGACACCGGCGGGCACCTGCCCGCAGTCGGCCTCCTGCCCATTCCGTCCAACGCGCACTGGATGCCGCTCGCCTCGATCGTGGAGGTGCCTTTCATCTGGCTGCTCGGCCCGACCTACCTGGCCTCCTGCCTCCCCTTCTGGCTCCTGTCGGCACTCGGCGCTGCGATCACCTACCAGCTCGGGATGGACGCCGGGCTGGGGCGCCGGACCTCGATCGCGGCCGGGCTGCTCATGGCGATGCCCGGCGCCGTGGCACCGTACATGTCGCAGCCGGACAACTTCTCGCTCTTCATGGTCCTGGGCGTAACGGCGATGTGGCTGTGCGTCCGTGGCGCGGCCGGCAACCGGCTGGCGTTCGCGCTGGGCGGCGTGGCCGTGGGGCTGGCGATGCTGGCCCGCACCGACGGCGTGCTCCTGGGGGTGCCGTTCATCGTCGCGTTCCTGGCCGAGCAATGGCCGCGCTGGCGAGGCCGCTCCTCCACCCCCGCCCGGATCGGCTGGATCGCCGCGATCGCCTGCTTCGCGCTCTTCCTGCTGGTCATGGCGCCCTGGTGGATCCGCGACTACTCCTTGTTCGGCTCGATCTCGCCGTCCTCCTCGAGCGGCCGGATCCTCTGGATCCGCAACTACAACGACCTGTTCAGCGTTTCCGACCAGACCACGCCGGCCACGTTCTTCGCCCAGGGCCTGGGGCCACTCCTGGCCAGCCGGATCGGCGGCCTCGGCGCGGCGATCATTGTGCTCGGCACGCAGCCGCTCCTGATAGTGCTGGTGCCGTTCATGCTCATCGGCACCTGGATCCGCCGCCACGACCCGGCCTTCCGACCCTGGCTCGTCTACGGGATCACGTTCCTCGTCTTCAGCGCACTCGTTTTCGCCGTGCACCTGCCGTACGGGATGGCGCTCCACTCGGGGATGGCGCTGGCGCCGCATGCGTACCTGCTCTCGATCGTAGGGATCGGCGCGGCGGTGCAGTGGGTGGCCGTGAGGCGGCCGCACTGGGACGTGGCGCGCGCGACGCGCAACTTCACGGTGATCGCGGTGGGGCTGGTGTGGGTGATTGGCGCGGTGGCCACCGTGCTTCTCGCGGGAGCGTGGCAGCACGAGGCCGACTACCGGACGGCGCTGCTGGCGCAGCACCCGGTGCCCGCCACGGACCGCCTGATGAGCGCCGACCCGGGCGCGTACTGGTATCGCTGGGGGATCACCGGCGTCCCGACCCCGAACGATCCGCTGCCCGTGGTCGAGAAGGCCGCCGCCCTGTACGACGTGCGATGGCTGATCCTGGAGAAGGACCAGCTCGTGGGGTCGCTGCGGCCGGTGCTGGCCGGGACCGCCCACCCGTCGTGGCTCTCGAAACCGCTCGCCGTTGTGCCGGCGTCGCCCGCGGACACTGGCCCGAATGCCGCCCTGCCGCAGGCGGCGCTCTATGCAGTGTGCCTCTCTCCCGGTGACACGCGATGTGGGCCGTAGCCTCTGGACCGACGCACCGCTACGTGAGGTTGGCGGCCTTCGGCGGGCTTGCCTCGCTTACGGTGCTCGGCCTTGCGTTCACCCTGGCCACCGCGGATCCGCGGCTCTTCCCGGTAGATGCGCGTGCCTACTACCAGGCTTGGGAGCATGCGGGCCTCTATGTCCCGGGGGCGGCGCTCGGGCAGGCCACCTACATCTACAGCCCCGCCTTCGCTCAACTGATCAGGCCCCTCACGCTGGTGCCGTGGCCAACGTTCGCCGTGCTCTGGACGGCGCTGGCGACAGTCGTATACGCCTGGCTCCTGTGGCCCCTGGATCTACCTATCCGTCTAGTCGCCCTCGCCTACGTCGCGGTCGCAGCCCTGCCGGTGGGGAACATCGAGTGGCTGCTGGCACTGGTGGCGGTGGCAGCGTTTCAATACCCGGCCACCTGGGCATTCGCCCTGTTGACGAAGGTGACGCCCGGCGTGGGAATCATCTGGTATGCCGCACGGGCGGAATGGCGCGCGTTCGCAACGGCGGTCGGCGCCACCGAAGCGGTAATCATCATCTCCGTTGCGGTCGCACCCTCGCTGTGGATCGGCTGGATTGGCGTCCTCACCGCTCCCCACGAAGCGACAGTGCTCCGGTTGATCCCCGAGCCAGGGCCGCTGGTGCGCACGGCGCTAGCGGTGCCGCTGATCCTCTGGGGAGCACGAACCGAGCGGCGGTGGACAATTCCCGCGGCGATGGTGCTGGCGCAGCCGGATCTCGGATTCAGCACGCTGGGGGTGCTCGCCGCGCTGCCGCGGCTTCAGCGAGCACCCGTGGCCGAGCGCCACCCGTGACCCTGCGCGGGCGCACTCCGTCGATTGCCACCCCTGCTATCCCCGTCGGCCTCTATCTGCTGGCGCTCGCGATCCGGTCGGTGCTCGCCGCCCTGACCCCCGACCCGGCCTACCCGGATCCCGCCTACTACGTGGACATCGCGCGCAACCTCGCCGCAGGAAAGGGGTTCACGGAGAACTTCCTCTGGACGTTCATCGACGTGGGCGGGCGCATCCCGGCGAACCCGCATCTCCCGGTGCCGAGCAACGCGCACTGGGCGCCGCTCGCCTCGATGGTCCAGGTGCCGTTCATCTGGCTCCTCGGCCCCACCCAACTCGCCTCGCTGCTCCCGTTCGTGCTGATCGGCGCGCTGGCCGCGCCGCTGGGCTGGGCGATCGCGCGTGACGCGGGCGCTCGGCCGCTGGTCCAGGTGGGAGCGGGGATCCTTGGCGCAGTCCCCGGCCTGACCACGGTCTTCATGGCGCAGCCGGACAACTTCGCGCTGACCATGGTGCTGGGCGGAACCGCGCTCTGGCTCACCTCGCGGGGACTGCGCGGGCACCTGCGCTCGTTCGTGGCCGCCGGGTTCCTGATCGGGCTGGCGACGCTGGCGCGGACCGATGGGGCCCTGCTGGCGGCCGCCCCGGCCGCGGCCTTCGCCTGGGACCGCTGGCGGGCGTGGCGGAGGCGCGCTGCTCCGGTGATCCCGTTCGTCGCCGCCGTCGGATGCGCCGTCGCATACCTCGTCGTTGTCGGCCCGTGGTGGGTCCGCCAGGTCGAGGTCTTCGGCAGCATCTCGCCATCGACCGGCTACGGGATCCTCTGGCTCCGCTCCTTCGCCGAACTCGACAGCGTCACCGCCCCGCGCACGCTTTCCGCGTTCCTCGGGCAGCCGCTCGGGGCCCTGGTCGGCAGCCGCGTCATGGGGTTCGTGGCCGCCATCGGGATCTACCTCACGCTCGTGTGCGCGATCTACCTCGCGCCGTTCGCGGCGATCGGCTGGTGGCGCAGGCGCCGCTCGACCGAGACCGGGCCCTGGCTGGTTGCGACGATCGTGCTGCTCCTCTTCTCCGGGCTCCTCTTCGCGATCCACGTCCCGAACGGGATGTTCCTCCACGCCAGCGTCTCGCTGGCGCCGGTCACCTACTGGCTGGCGATGGAGGGGATCGTGGCCGTCGCGGGCTGGGCCGCGGCCCGCCGGCGGTCGTGGGAACCCGCCCGCCTGGCCCGGCTGCTCGCCGTGGGCGTGCTCGCGCTGGTGATGGCCGGATCCGGGCTCGCGGCGGCGACGGTCCGTGCCGGCTGGGAGTCGACGCTCTCGGAGCGGGCGCAGCTGACGACGGCGATCGACCACCTCGCCGCCCCCGGCGACCTGCTCATGTCCATCGACTCGGCGACATTCGAATACCTCACGGGGCACGGCGGGATCGTGATCCCGAACGACCCGCTCCCGGTGATCGAGCAGGCGGCCCGCGCGTACCACGTGCGGTGGCTGATCCTCGAGCGGAACGGCGCGGTGCCGGCGCTGGCACCGCTGCTGTCGGGCGCCGCACCGCCGGCCTGGCTGGGACCCGCGGCCTTCGTGCTGCCGGGGGCACCGTCGGGGGCGCCGTCGGTGGAGGCCGTCATCTACCCCGTCTGCTTCGACCAGGCGCTGCCCGGCTGCGCCTCGGGCGGAGCGGCAATGGTGGCCGCGCCGTGAGCCGCCGCGAGGCCTGGCTGAGCGCGGCGGTCGTCTTCGTCGCCGCCCTGGCGGTCCGGGCGGTGGCCGCGCTGCAGATCCCCTACCCGGTCCCGGAGGACACCGCCTACTACGTGGCGGTCGCGCGAAACCTGCTCGACGGGCACGGCCTCGTCAGCCTCGCGCTGTGGAGCTACCAGACGCCACCCCTCGTGGTGCCGCGGGCGGCGTTCGAGGTCTGGCTCCCGCTGGCGACGTTCCTGGACGCCGTCCCGATGGCGATCCTGGGCGCCACCTTCCGCGCGGCCCAGGTCTCGGCGGTGCTCGTCGGGGCGATCGTGCCGGTGCTGGCATGGCGCCTGGCGGCCGACGTCGCGGAGGAGCGCCGCCTCCCGGCGGGGCGTGCCCGCACGCTTGCGCTCGGGACCGGCCTCGTGGCCGCGGCCTACGGGCCCCTCGTCGTGCACGGCGCGCTCCCCGACTCGACGATGCCCTTCACGGCGCTCGCGCTGGCCGCGGTGCTGCTGATGGAGCGGATCCTGCGTGAACCGGCGAGAGGCCATGGCGGCGCGCAGGTGGTCGGCTCGGTGCGCGACGCACGGCTCCTTGCCTTGGGGGTCGTGCTCGGGCTCGCAGCGCTTGCCCGCAACGAGGCGCTCTGGATCGCGCTCACCTGGGCGCTGCTGGCGTGGTTCGGCGCCGGGCGGCCGAACGCAGGTCGGCTCGACCGGTCGGCACGCCTGCGCCTCATCGTGATCCCGGCCGTCATCTCCATCGCGATCTACGTTCCCTGGCTCGTGCGCGACTGGCTCGCCTTCGGCACCCCCCTGCCGGGGCAGACGCTGGCCAACGCGCTGTCGGTGACGGGGTTCGACATCTTCGCCTGGCAGGACAAGCCCACCCTGGCGCGCTACCTAGCCCAGGGGATGGGAGGCCTGGCCGGCGCCCGGGTGACCGGGTTCGAGCACAACCTCGTGGACGTGCTGCTGATCCCGGCCATCCCGGCCGGGCCGATCGGCCTCGTGGCGCTGCCCTGGCAGGGCCGCGGCCGGGCACTGCGGCCGCTCCTGGTCCTCTCGGTGATCACGTTCACGGCCACCACGCTCTTCTTCCCGGTGGCCACCACGTGGGGCACCTTCCTCCACGCCGCCGGGCCGGTCCAGGTGCTGCTGCTGATCGCGTGCCTCCTCGCGCTCGACGGTCTGATCGCCCGCGCCGGCAGGTGGCGCCACTGGACGCGCCCGGTCGCCTGGCTCGGACCGGCCCTGGTGCTGGCCACCGCCGTACCAGTCACGGCGATCTCGGTGGCGGCCATCGCGGGCGTGGGGCGCGACGCGCAGGCCCGATACACGGCCCTCGCGGAGCAACTGACGGCCGACGGGTTGCCGCCCCGCCAGGCCGCGCCGATCATCGCGGACTTCCCGATCTGGACGGCGTGGAGCATGCAGGTCCCCACGCTCGGACTGCCGGACGAATCGCCGGCGAGCGTCCTGGACCTGGCCCGCCACTTCGGCGCCCACGTCCTGGTGGTCACCGACACGCACGGGATCTGGCCGGACGTCCTGGCGCAGGGCGGCCCCGACGCGTCCTGCTTCGTCCCGCTCGACCTTGGCGCCGCGGCCGTGCCCGGTGCCGTGACAGGACCCGTCGGATCGGCCGCCGACACCCCCGCGACGACTGCCCCGGCGCCCACCACCGGCCCGCTCGCCGGCACCCGCGCATACCGGATCGCCTGCGGCCCCTGAGCGAACCCTATACTCCCGTCCGATGGACGGCGCGGCGGGTCCCGGGGGCGCACGTCTCGACCAGCTGTACGCGGAAGCGACGCAGCTGGTCAGCTACGCCACGAACCAGCTGCGCGCCATCGCCACCCGCCATCGCGAGGCCTACGCCGAC
>JAJYJR010000374.1 GCA_021789355.1 Chloroflexota bacterium
GCAGTTGAAGAAGCGGACCGAATCCCAGGTTGACCTGCTCCTCGAACGTCGTCAGGCCCTCATCACCGCGGCTGTCACCGGCCAGCTGGAGATCCCCGGAGTCGCCGCGTGAAGCCCGACGAGCGGAGGTTCGAGGACGCGATCACCGGCTCTCTCGTGGAGGCTGGCGGATACCGAGTCTGCAAGCGGGGCACGAATCCCGAATGGGCCGCCGACTTCGATCGGACCCGCGGGCTCGACACCGCGGAACTGTTCGCCTTCCTCGTCGAGACACAGCCCACGGCGTGGGAGCGCCTCGTCGCGGTCCACGGCGGACTCAACGGCGCGCGCCAGCAGTTCGCCGATCGGCTGGCGAAGCAGCTCGACGAGCGCGGGACGGTCGACGTCCTGCGTCACGGCATCTCCGACCACGGCATCGAGGTCCGCCTGGCGTACTTTAGGCCCGCCCACGGCCTGACACCCGAACTGACCGAGCGCTACCTCGCTAACCGGCTCACCGTGACCCGCCAGCTCCCGTACGACGCAGGCGGCGCCAAGACGCTCGACCTATGCCTCTTCGTCAACGGCATACCGGTCGCCACCGCCGAGCTCAAGAACCCGCTCACGGGGCAGGGCATCGAGCACGCCAAGGCGCAGTACCGCAGCGACCGGGATCCTGCGAACGTGACGCTCGGGCGGCGCGCCCTGGTGCACTTCGCGGTCGCCCCCGTGCTCGTCGAGATGACCACGCGGCTGGCCGGCCCGGCCACCCGTTTCCTGCCCTTCAACCGGGGCGACGCCGGCGGCAAGGGGAACCCGCCTGACCCGAGCGGCCACCGCACGCGCTACCTGTGGGAAGAGGTCTGGGCGCGCGACGCCTGGCTCGACATTCTGGGTCGCTTCATCCACGTGCTCCCCGGCGAAGGCCCGAGCCACGCCGTGCAGCTGCGCAACGGTTCCACCATCTTTCCCCGGTATCACCAGTGGGACGCGGTGCGCCGACTCGAGGCAACGGCGCGCGAGGAGGGCCCAGGGCACAGCTACCTCGTGGAGCACTCGGCAGGCTCCGGTAAGTCGAACACGATCGCCTGGCTGGCCCACCGGCTCATGTCGCTCCACGGCGCCGACGATGCCCCGGTCTTCGACAAGGTGGTCGTCATCACCGACCGGGTGATCCTCGACCGCCAGCTGCAGGAGACGATCTACCAGTTCGAGCATGCCACCGGGGTCGTCGCCCGCATCGACCAGGACTCCGCGCAACTCGCGCAGGCCCTGGCGGGCGAGCAGTCGCGGATCATCATCACGACGCTCCAGAAGTTCCCCTTCATCCTCGACAAGGTGGCGGACCTCGGACAGCGCCGCTACGCGGTCATCGTGGACGAGGCGCACTCCTCCCAGACCGGCGAGGCCGCCAAGGACCTCAAGGCGGCCCTGGGCGCGACATCGGCCGAGGCCCAGCTCTCGCTCGCCGAGCAGGCCGAGGCGCTCGAGGTGGTGATCGACCCGCAGGATGCGCTCGCCGCCACGGTCGCCGCGCGAGGCCGTCAGCCCAACCTGTCCTTCTTCGCCTTCACCGCCACGCCCAAGGCGCGCACCCTAGAGCTCTTCGGCCGGAAGGACGCCGACGGCAACGCCGCCCCCTTCCATCTCTACTCGATGCGCCAGGCGATCGAGGAGGGCTTCATCCTCGACGTGCTGGCCAACTACACGACGTATCAGACGTACTGGAAGGTGGGCAAGGCGGTCAGCGACGACCCCGAGTACGAGACGCGCAAGGCACGCCGCTCGATCGCGCGCTTCGTGTCACTCCATCCCCACAACCTCGCGCAGAAGGCCGAGGTCATCGTCGAGCACTTCCGGACCCACACCCGTCACAAGATCGGCGGGCGGGGCAAGGCAATGGTCGTCACGAGCAGCCGCCTGCACGCCGTGCGCTACAAGCAGGCCATCGACCGCTACCTGGCGGAGAAGGGCTACGCCGACACGAAGGCGCTCGTGGCGTTCTCGGGTCGCGTCGACGACAACGGCCTCGACTTCAGCGAGTCGGGCATGAACGGGTTTCCCGAGTCGCAGACCGCGACCCGCTTCAATGACCCCGAGTACGGGGTCCTCATCGTGGCCGAGAAGTTCCAGACGGGCTACGACCAGCCCCTGCTCCACACGATGTTCGTGGACAAGACCCTCGTCGGCCTCGCCGCGGTGCAGACGCTCAGCCGCCTCAACCGCATCCATCCCGAGAAGACCGACACGTTCGTGCTCGACTTCCGCAACAAGGGCGAGGACATCACCGAGGCCTTCCGTCCCTGGTACGAGACGACGGTGGCGGTGCCCACCGACCCCAACCTCCTGCACGACCTGGCCGACCGCCTGCTCGCCCTGCAGGTGCTCGATGCCGAGGAGGCCCGGGGGGTCGCTGCGCGCATTGTGGATCGCACCCAGAAGCTCACCGACCACGGCGCGGTCTACGGGCTCCTGGAATCTGCGGTCGAGCGCTTCCGGGCGAAGAACACGGCCGAACAGGACGAGGCACGCGCTGCACTCGACCAGTTCGTGCGCGCGTACGCCTTCCTCAGCCAGGTGGTCGACTTCGGGGACGTCTTCCTCGAGGCGCTCTACCTCTCCAGCCGCGCGCTCCTCTCGCTCATCCGCGCGGGCGAGGGCGGCCGGCTCGATCTGGGCTCCGAGGTCGAGCTGACGCACCTTCGGATGGAGAAGACGAGCGAGGGCTCGATCACGCCGGATAGCGGCGTCGCCGAGCTCAAGGCGATCTACGCAGGAACCGGCCCGGAGGCCGAACCGGCGACGGAGCGCCTCTCGGCCATCATCGAGGTGCTCAACGAGCACTTCGGCACGCACCTCGGCACGGTCGACCAGCTCTTCTTCGACCAGATGGAGGCGTCCTGGCTGGCCGACGAGCACCTCGTCGAGCAGGCCCGCGCCAACCCCATCGAGAACTTCCGCCTCGTCTTCGCCGACACGTTCCTGAAGACGATCGTCGGGCGCATGGACGACAACGCCGACATCTTTCGCCGCATCCTCGACGACCCAGCGTTCCAGGCGATCGTGCGGGAGCACTACCTCGGGCGGGTGTATGGGCAGGCGCGGGCGAACGGAGGAGGGGACTGAATGGCAACCCTCGAGACGCTGCCGATCACGGCGCTCATCCCGGAGACAGCGAAGAGCCCCATCGTGATCTACGAGTCCCACGCCGCCCTGCGCATGGCGATCGCCGAGCGGCACTCGATCTCCGGCCTGGTGGACTGGGACCTGCCCGGGGTGTACTGCCTGCTGTACCCGGTGGCCGCGGATGGCACGTTCCCGATCTACGTCGGCCAGGCACCCTCGGGGCTGCGCGGCCGGGTGTTCCAGCATGTGAGCAAGAAGGAAGACTGGATCCGCGCTCTCCTCATCGCCCGGGACACCACGCACGGTTTCCACTCGGCCCAGGTTGGCTGGTTGGAGGGGCGACTGTGGCGGCAGGCGTTCGCCTCCGCGCGCGGCACTCTCGTCAACAGGAACGAGCCCAAGGACGAGACGCTGCCCGACTACGAGCGTGCCGCCCTGGAGGCCTGCATCCTGCCCATCGGTCGCGTCCTCCGGCTGCTCGGTTACCCGCTCGAAGCGGAGGACGACCTGCCCAGCCCCAAGGACATCGTGCACAAGACGTTCCACGGAGTGACGCTCGCCGATCTCCTCGAAGCCGGTCTGCTATCGACTGGGCAGACGCTGCACTTCATCGCCGCCGGGTACTCCGCGAGCGCGACGGTGCAGCCCTCCGGGAAGCTGCTGATGGACGGCACGGCTTACGACACCCCGTCGGGCGCGGGGCAGGTGATCCGTGGGCGCGCCACCAACGGCTGGGAGCACTGGGCTGTGCAGAACGCCCAGGGCAACTTCGTCCCGCTCGCGGAGATCCGTACGAAGTTCGTGGAGGCGCGGGCGCACACAGCCGAGGCGGCGGCGCCGTCCAAGCAGTGACCGTGGCCGAAGATGCGCTGCCCGCGCAGCACGGCGCCCGCCGTCCTTCGTCATTGGGCCGGGCAGCGCAGGCCACCCCGGGGCCACTTCGGCGGGAAGGCGCGGCCCAGGAACCCCGTCAGCCGCTCGATCGCAGCGGCGTCCAGCAGCTGGTCTCTGGTCACCAACCGCTGGATGGAGGCGGGTGCCCTCCAGACGCACACCGCGGAGGCGCTCCGGTGGCCGCAGCAGCGGCCAGTCCGCGCCGACGAAGCAGAACACCGGCACGATGGGAGGGAGTGGCTACACCCCGGCGGCCTGCAGGGCGGCCGTGAGCGCCGCCTGCTGCCAGCCCATCCCCTCCGCCAGCGTCCAGCAGTCCCGGTGGTCCACGTAGAGGCGCTCGTCGGTGCGCAACCAGCCGCCCCGGTCGCGGACGTGCACCAGGCCCGGGTAGCGCTTGGCGTCGATCACGAAGACGCCGGCGGGGCCGATCACCAGGTGATCGGGGTTGCCCCGCGTGCCGGACACCCGTCGGTCGTGAAGGATCCGGATCCCGGGCACCTGGGCCAGGGCGGCCCCGAGCGCCGCCTCGCTCCGTGCACCACGAGCCCAGGCGCGGTGGGTTGGGGATCGTCGGTGAGGGTGAAGGTCTCAGGCTCCTCGAGCCCTACCGGGAGCGGATCGCGGGAGCCACGTCGGACTGCTGACGGGTCGACGTTCGCCTGCCGTCGCGCAGCTTCCCGGAGAACCGGGAGCTGACGCCTTGCGCTTGGCTCGTGCGGGGTCTGGGGCCACTCGTCGGTCGTCCGGAGCTGGTGCAGGGCCGGCGCACACGGCACCCGTCAATCGGGTCGCTCGGCTAGGCGCGGGGATCCCCCGGCTCGTCGGGGTCGTCCGCCTCCCCGCGGCTGCGGCGGCGCGCCTCGCGGCGAATGAGCAGGTCGAGCAGCTCGTCGGTCTCGCTGCGCGCGCGGCGGGGCGGCGTCGGTGGCGCGGCGGGGCGGTGCGTGGAGGCGGCCCCCTGGGTGAGCGCCAGGAGGACGGTGCCCCCCGTCAGCAGCACGTACAGGCCCGGCGGGATCTGGAGGCCGACGAGGCCGAGTCCCACCCAGACGATCGCCGCCAGGCCGCCGATCAGGACGAGTGCGACGAGGATCCCCATGACCCAGCGCGTGATGGCCCGACCGAGCGCACCCATCGCTCAGGGCCTCGGGCGTCGGAACCGGATCGTCACGCTCGAGATCACGTCGTGCTCGTTCCCGATGCCCGGGAGCTCCGGCACATCGTCGAGGTCGAGCACGGCCAGGCGGATGCGCCGCTCGTCGGGACGCAGGTACGCCGGTCCCTCCGGCACGTGCCCCGCCCGGGTCGCGGCCCCGGCCTCCTCCTCAACCTCGTCCGGCTCCGGTGGGAAGCCGGGACCCCGGATGACGCCCGAGCGGATCGCCAGCCCGCAGAGGGCACAGCTCACCTCGTCGCCGCCCGGCCCGCGGGTCCAGGTCGTGTAGCCCAGCCAGGCCGCCGCCCCGCAGCTCGGACACGCGATCTCGCGTGGGTGGTTCTCCATCACCGTCTCCTCAAAGACCTCTGCCTGGCGCGTCGGCGCGCCGTCCCTCCGGTTGTCGGCGGAACGCGCACGGCGTCAAGCGGGGGAGGGGGGTTGCCCCGCTTGCGGCGGGGGCGTGCGGACGGGCCGCTGCCTTGACCCGAGCGGCGGGCCTTCCCAGGCTCCCCCCGTGGACGCTCGACGGCAGCGGAAGGCGCGCCTGGCTGCGGCCCGACGGCGGCTGCGGGCGGCACGCGAGCGCGCGCGGCGGGCCGCGGTGCCGCTCCCTGTGCTGCGGCCGCTGGGCGAGATCCTTCGGGCGCGCTGGCAGGGGGCACGGCGGCACTGGACCCGCTGGCGCCTCGCCTACCTCGCCGTCGTCCTGCTCGAGGCGTGGTATGCCCGCGGCGACCCGGCGTCCCGCGTGGCGCTCGCCGCCTGGCTCCTGGCGGGCTCCCTCGCCTGGATCGTCGCCTCGCTGGCCGAGGCCGACCTCACCGCCCGACGGGCCGCGCACGGGCGGAGCAGCGCGCCCGCCGTGCGGGGCTGGCGCCTGGCCGGGACGCTGGGCGCCATGGACCCCGACCTGCTCCTGGCGCTCGACCTGACGCTCTACCTGCA
>JAJYJR010000375.1 GCA_021789355.1 Chloroflexota bacterium
GGTTGCCGGTCGGCTCGTCGGCCAGGAGGATCGCCGGGTCGGTGACGAGCGCCCGGGCGATCCCGACCCGCTGCTGCTGGCCGCCCGACAGCTCGGTCGGCTCGTGGTCGAGCCGGTCGCCCAGGCCAAGGCGCTGCAGGAGCGCCGTGGCCCGTTCGATCCGCTCACGACGAGGGACGCCCTGGTACCCCAGCGGTGCGGCCACGTTGTCCACCGCGCTGGTGCGCGGCAGGAGGTTGTACGACTGGAAGACGAACCCAATCGAGCGGCTGCGGAAGCCCGCCAGGCCCGCGTCGTCGAGCTCGTCGACCGGCGTCCCGTCCAGGATGTAGCGCCCGGCCGTGGGCCGGTCCAGGCAGCCCAGGATGTTCATCAGGGTGGACTTGCCGGACCCCGACGGGCCGACGATGGCCAGGAACTCGCCGCGCTCGACGGTGAGGTTCACCTCTTCGAGGGCCGGGATCACCACGCGCCCGGTGTCGTAGACGCGGGAGACGTCCTGGAGCTCGATGATGGCCGCGCCGATCACGGCTGGCCTCCCGGGCCGCCCGCCGGCGGTCCGCCTGCCGCGCCACCGGCGATCCCGCCCAGGCTGTTCAGGCTGTTCGAGCCGGACCGCGAGCTGGACGAGGAGCTGGAGCTGGAGCTCGTCGATGTCTTCGCCGTGCTCGTCCCCGTGACCACCGTCTCACCGGCGGTCAGCCCGCTCTGGATCTCGGCCATCGAGTTGGCCACGAGCCCGACCTTGACCGCGACCGTGCTCGTCTTCCCATCGGATCCGACCACCTGCACGGTGTAGTTGCCGGCCGTGCCGGAGAGCGCCGTGGACGGGACGGCAATGACGTCCTTCGCCTCGGCCGTGGTGACCGACACGCTGGCCGACATCCCGGACAGGACGGTGGAGGGCGGATCGGTCAGCGCGACCGTGACCGGATACGTGACCACGCTGCTGCTGCTCGACGAGGTGGAGCTGACCGGCGAGACGGCCGTCACCTCGCCGGGAACGGTCGCCGACGTGGCCGAGATCGTGACCGTGGCCGCCTGGCCGACCTTGAGACTCGAGATGTCGCTCTCGGAGAAGGCGGCCACCACCTGCATCGAGGTGCTCTGCATCTCGATCGCGTACGAGCTGGCCGAGGCAACCGCGCCGGCCCGGACGTTGACCGCCGTGACCAGCCCGTCGATCGGCGCGGTGATGGTCGCGTGGTCCAGGGCATCCTGGGCGGCCACCACCGCCAGCTGCGCGCTGGCGACCGCGGCCTGGTCGGTGGCGACCACGTCGGCGGAACTCGCCCCCACCTTCTGTGTGTAGCTGTGCTGGGCGGCGGTGAGCGCGAGGCTGACCGATGCCAGCTGGTTCTTCTGCTGCGTCACCGCGGCGCTCTGCTGCTGCTTCGCGGAGGTCAGCGCCTGTTCTGCCGACTGGACCGCCTGCTGCGCGGCCGTCACCTCCGTCGACGACGGCGTCAGCGTCGACTGGTAGTTGCGCTGCGCGGTCGCGAGAGCCGCCTGCGCGGAGGTCACCTGGTCGGCGGCCTGCTGCTCCGCGGCGGCGATCTTGAGCTTGGTCGCGTCGAGGTTCGTCTCCGCGTTCGTCACGGACTGCTGCGCGGACTGGATGGCGGACACGCCCACGGCGTCCAGGTACTGGAGCTGCGCGGTCTGGACCGCCTGCTGCGCCTGCTCCAGGGTGACCTGGTCCTGGGCGACGGTGCTGGCCTGGTCCTGCTGCGCGGACTCAAGGGCCCGCTGCGCGCCGTCCACGGCGTCCTGCGCGGTGGCGATCGCATCGGCCGTCGGCCCGGCCTCGACCGTGGCGAGTTGCTGCCGGGCGTTGGTCAGCGCCTGCTCGGCGGCCTTGACGGAGAGCGCGTTCTGCGCCTGGGAGATGGTGCTGTTGCTGGCCGCGGTGGTGTACGCCAGCTCGGCCTGATCCAGCGAGTCCTGCGCGTCCTGGATGACGCTCTCGTCGGGGTGGCCGGTCGCGACGGCCAGGGTTGCCTTCGCGGCCGCGAGGTTCGCCTTCGCGATGGCCAGGCTCACCTCGGCGTCGGTTGTGTCGGCCGAGGCGAGCGTCTCGCCCGCCTTTACGGTGTCCCCGACCTTGACGGCGACCGACTTCGTGAGCCAGGCAGTGGTCGAGGAACTGGTGGTGCTGGACGTGGTCGTGGACGAGCTGCTGCTCGACGAGGAGCTGGTCAGCTCGGGATCGGCCCCGAAGCTCAGGCCGTACACCGCGGTGGCGGAGACCGTCCCCGTGGCGACCACGCTCGATGCGACGGTCGTCTTCACGGCGGTGGCCGTGAGAGCGTCGGCCTTCGCGGTCGTCGACAGACCCGGCCCCATGATGGCGAAGCCGGCCGCCCCCACGCCGACGGCGACCAGCACCGCCACGGCGATCACTCTGCGTTTCATTGCGTGCCCCTTCGGCATCCCGCTGATCTTGTCGGCTCGTGGCCGCCGGGGATCCGGCAGACGCAGGCACCCGCGGGTCTGGGTGACCGAGCACGATGCGGAAGCGCGGCGGAGCCGCCGGATGGGGGCGCGATCCACGTTCCGGGCGCCGACTGCGCATCGACGCCGGCAGTCTGCGGCCCGCTACCTTTCTGGAGGGTTACGGATCAGCGCCCCCGCAGGGTCACGACGGATGCGGTGCTGATGTCACGCCAGGTCAAGGAGCAGCCGCAGTCGCTCCTCGATCGCACGCATCACGGAGGCCGGCGCCCGGCCCCAAGGCTCACCGACCAGGCGCTCAGTCGACACCGTCCGAACCTGCTCCACGATCGCCCACGAGTCCTGCCGGGTCCCACCCTCGCCAGCCGCCAGCAGAACGTGCCAGGGGATGCCGCGGTCCACCGAGGTCAACGGCACGATCACCACGAGGCCGGCCGCGCTCCGGTTGAAGCGATCGTCCGAGACCACGATGCAGGGTCGTGTCTTTGCCTGCTCGTGCCCGCGCGTCGGGTCCAGGTCGACGAGCCGAACCTCGCCGCGAAGCGCCGCCACTCAAGCGTCCTCCAGGCCGTCGTCCAGGGTGGCGTCCCAGGCGGCGCGCTCGTCCGCCTCGGCCCCCCACGCGCCCGGATCCTCCCGAAGACGCCGATAGGCTGCGTCGGCGGCGGCGAAGAACTGCTCGCTTCGCGCCGCATCGACCAGGTCCTCCACCACGCGGGCCATCGACTCGCCACGCGCCTCGGCGAGGATCCGCAAGGACTGCTTGGTCCGCTCGTTGATCCGAAGCATCGACATCGACGTACCCGACACTGCAGGGATTACGGGCAGAGTATACGCAGCCCGTATACGCGGACGGTTGCTCGGAGCCTCCCGCCGGGACTTCCTACCGGACGCTCCAGCGGTAGACGGGGCTCACGTTGTTGGCGTAGTCGGGCGTGGGAAGCGAGGCGATCCGCCAGTACCACTGGCCCGCGGCCGGAGTCCACGTGACGCTCGCGCGGCCGTTCGCGTCCGCGACGCGCCCCAGGCTGCCCGCGTAGACCCAGCGCCGGTGCGCCGCGTCCCACCGGTACCGCTGGAAGGACAGGTGTGCGGGGAGGCCCACCGGCGAGACCTGCGCGGTGAGCGTGAGCGGCCGGCCGGCGGTGGCCGACTGCGTGCGCGACGGGGGCACGCCCACCAGCGACACCACGCGCCGCACGATGACGCGCACGGCGTTCGACGTGGTCGAGGCGTCGGTCCGCGATCCCGGGTACAGGAACTGGTACCAGGTGTTCATGGTCGGCGTCACGGTGGTCGAGACGCTGTCGTTCGCGACCGTGAAGGGCCCCGACTGGACCGGCTGGGCGGCCGTGGCGTCCCGCGCCTGCAGGAAGACGGCGGAGGTGTCCAGGCCCGGCGTGGTCGCGGTGAGGGTCACCGTCGTGCCCGGCAGCACCACCCGCGCCGAGCCGGAGAGCGCGAGGCTCGTCGGCCGCAGCGGCGTCACGGTCCAGGACGGCAGCGGCATCACCACGTTCCCGGCCATGTCCTGCACGCTCCCCACCGTCACGACGTAGGGCTGCCCGGCGGCGAGATCCGCGGCCGGCGTGAACGAGCCGGTCCGGGAGGCGGCGTCGTAGGCGTACGTGCCGGCCACTGGCGCACCGTTCGCGGCCTGCACCACGAGGCCGAGGTTGTCCCAGGACGACGGGACGATCGGTTTGCTGAAGCCGACGGTGAAGGTCGGCCGCAGGTCGGCCACCGCCGAGTCCGCCGTCGGCTGGATCGCGGTCACGGTGGGGCGCACGGTATCGAGCGTGATGGACGCCGAGACCGGCGCCGACTCCACCCCGACGCCACTGCGCACCTTCGCCCACAGGGTCTTGAGCCCGTCGCCCGCCGGGAACGTCCAGCTGGACGACGCGCTGTACGGCTCCCAGGCGCCCCAGGTCACGCCGTCAGCGCTGAACGCCATCTGGGAGATCCCGGACAGGCTGGCGTAGCCGGTGAGGATGACCGACACGTTGCTCGAGTTCGTGTAGGGCCGCCCGTTGTCCAGGGTCATCGAGGCGATGGGGACGGATGTGCCGGCCACCATCTGTACCACCAGCGTGTACGTCCCCTCGACGTTGCTCGCGCCGTTCAGGTCGAGGTAGTACGTGCCGCCGAGGGCGGACGGGTAGGAGATGTGCTGCTGCGTCCCCACCACGGTGGAGCTGGCCACCAGGCCCTGCGTTCCCACCACGGTGGTGGCGGTGTCATCGAAGAGGTAGAGCCCGAAGAGCGTGCCGGGGCTGCCGGAGAGACCGGCCACCACCACGTACCCGGCCGGCACCTGGATCCGGTAGACGACGTCGTAGACGGGACCACCGAGCTGGCCGGTCACCACCGGGCCGGGCAGCGGCACCCCGGGGATGTCCGACGTCGAGTCGGCACGCGCGGTGCCGGGGGCGCCGACCAGGACGCCGACGAGGAATGCCGCGGCGAGCGCCGCGCGGACCAGTCGTGACATGCGCAAGAGGATAGCCCCCGGCGCGGAAGGCGGGAGCGCGGTTGCAGGGATGCGGCAGCCCGGATGCAGTGGCGCGGGAGCCCGGATGCAGCGATGCGGGAGACCGGTCGTAGGATGGGGTGACGCACGGGAGGTCGCCGATGGACACCGGGGCGTTCGACGACGAGCGGCCGGGATCACGGGATGGGCGGCGAGCGCGGGGCGCCGGACCGGCGATCGCGCGCCGGCTGCGCCGGGTGGCGGTGGTGGCCGCAGTGATCGTCGTCGCCGCCGTGCCCGCTGCCACGGCCCGGCCGGTCGCGGCCGCCAGCGTCCTGACCTCGGTGACGTCGGACGGCTGGTCCGGCTATTCGGAGGGCAACGGCCCGTACACCGGCGTCTCCGGCACGTTCACCGTGCCACGGCTTGCCCCCACGCCCGACGAGTCGTTCGTCAACGCCTGGGTGGGGATCGACGGGATCGGCCCGAACAGCCCCCTGATCCAGGCCGGGATCACCGAGCTGTATGACCCGAACACCGCCACCACGCACGCCCACGCCTGGTGGCAGATCCTGCCGGAGCATCCGCTGAGCCAGCAGATCGACGGCGTCGGCGTCCGTCCCGGCGACCGCATCACGGTGACCATCGGCCAGATCGACGGCGCGGTCTGGCAGATCGGCCTGGTGAACGACACCACCGGGGCGGCCTTCGCCACCCTCGAGACGTACCGCGGGCCGCGCGCGTCGGCCGACTGGATCGTGGAGGCACCAACGTCGCCGGACGGGACCCGCCAGCGGCTGGCCGTGTTCAGCCCGGCCGTGACGTTCAGCCACCTCGCGGCGAACGGGCCCCGGACATCCCTGACCCGGTGGACCATGGTGCAGGGCGGTCGGCTGGTCGCGGCGCCGTCGAGCTTCTCGACCGGCGGCTTCTCGGTGCGGTACACGGCGGTCCCCTCCCCGGCCCCGCCCATGCGCGTGGAGACGATCCTGCGCGGCCAGCTGGCGACGCTGCCGGCCTCCGGGGGCGTGCCGTACGCGCAGGTCGACTGGCAGGTCTCGACGGACCTGGTCGACTGGACCACGCTCACCACCGTGACGCTCGACGGGTCGGGCCGCTCCACGTACGCCTTCGCGCCGACCGGCACCGCCT
>JAJYJR010000376.1 GCA_021789355.1 Chloroflexota bacterium
CCTCACCGCGTCAGGGCACCGCTCCGCCCCGGGGGTGTACGGAAACCCCGGAACGCTGTTCGGATTGGATCGGAATGGGTGTACGGATTGGATCGGAACCGGTGTTCGGAAACCCGCGGAATCCGCATCACGTCCATCTCCACCTCCTGCCGCACAGGGTGCTGATCCTGTCCGTTACTCGCGTGATATATCAGCGTTGAGGTCATCGTTTTGACGGGGCTCTCGGGCTCCGCTTTGGAGCTGTCATCCGGTCGGTGCTTGGCTCACGCCTAGACACCGTTCTGTCCGGCGCGCACAGTCTGCCCGTGGCCGGTTCGCGCGCAGGCCACCACATGCGAATGAGGAAGCCGGGCGATGCAGATACGTGTGGCGCTTGCGTTCCTGCGGGTCGTGGGGCTCCTCCTACCCCGTCCGATGCGGGTGGCCGCACCCACCTTTCTCCGCCAAGGGGCGGAGCCCGAGGCAGCGCCAGGGGCACGGCACGTGTATGTCCTCGGGCTCGGCGCAAGCTGGATCGCTTTCGGCGTGGTGGCCTGGGCCACCACAATCGTCGCCGGGGCCGTTGGCGAGTTCTTTGCGGGGTCACGCGGTCGGTATCTTGGCGCCGACCTCGGAGCCGTCCTCTTCGCCATCTCCGTCGGAGGCATCCTCGCGACAGTGCCCTATCTCTACTGGGCCAACTGGGCGGACCGACATGCCAAGGGGGCAGTACCGGGCTCCCCCGAGGAGGCACGGGTCAAGGCGGCCGTGCGGCGCGCCCGTCCGTCCGACCGCGTGGTCCTCACCGTGCAGGTGCTTGCTGTCCTCTTCACGCTCTGGCTCGTTACTGGGCACTGAACACTGACCGCCCGGCTCGATCTGGCGGCGACTGCACTTGCGTGGATACCCCCCTTATGTGCGATTGGCGTGCTCGGAGCGGCTGGTACGGCCTCAAACGGCAGCGTGGCACCACCGGCGGCGCGATGTCGGGGCCCCGCGGTGTCACCGATCCGACGCCACCAGCGAGGCACCACTCTCCCGCCCCTGCGGTCGATCCATCCGCCGCCGCGAGCGGAGAAGCCCCGGCTATCGTGCTGTACCGCGGGGGGCTGCCACGGGGGCGCCTTCGGGTGCGGTGCGCGGGCATCTGCCTGCGCGCAAGGAGCACCGGCCTGCTTCTCGCGGCGAGGCAGGCTCAGCCTTTCGCGGTGGCTGCGGGCCCCGGCTGGCGAACGGCATCGCGGCGGCCGCAGCGTGGCCCGTCCTGAGCATGGCGGTCGGGTTCGCGAAGGAGTTGAGCGATGCGCTGATGGGTGAGACCGAGCAGCACGCCGATGTCTCGGGTGGTCAGCCCTTCTGCAGCCAGCTGACGCGCGCTGGCCCGCAAGGCGGTCGAGGCCTCACGCTGGGCTCGCTCCGCCCGATCCCGCTCGCTGCGGGCCGCATCAACCGACCCGCGCAACTCGTCCCGCAGCTCGGGGCGCAGCCGGACCTCGACATCGGCCGGCGGCACGTCGAGGAAGAGTGCGATCGCCTCCCTCGCCATGGGGGCGGCTCCATCGATCCGGCGAGCCTGGGTGAAGACACCCGGCAGCTCGGGAACCTCGATCGCCCACCAGCCGCCGCTCCGCCGCGCCACGGCCTCAAACGTTCTCATCTCCACCATGCCTTCCCGAGCTCCGCTTCCAGATGGCGGCAAATGTCGGCCGCAGTCCACTCGTTGATCTCGCGCTGCGGCTTGACGGATTGATCGCACAAGCGCAGCGCGTTTCACGCATTCAGGCTAGCCCAATTGCCGATGACCGTCTAGTCGGCTTGCCAAACGCTCTCCAGTGATCCAGACGGATGCAGCGAGACGCGCCCCGGCGAACGTCAGGACGAACCAGGGCGAGCGCAGCCCGAGGACATAGAAGACCACCATGGCGCCCACCGCGAACGAGCCGCACGGGGTGAGCGGGGTCATCACCGGCCGTGTCGGGCGTGCCCTCCGATGCCTCCCTGGGCGTCCCTGATCGGTGAGGATCGAGCGATCGTGCAGGGGGCGCCCCGTGGACACCCGCTCGGCATTCAGGTTGTCGGGTGCCATTACCCGGTTGCTGGGCCGGCGAGCGGCGTCCCGCTGTCGCCAGACTGGCGCCGGCCCCGGCAGAGTGGTCCAGGGCTACGCCCTCGATCCATCTCCCAGCTCGGATCGGAGGTCTCACCGCGTGCTGCCATCGCTCTTGTACATCCTGGTCCGGCGCATGCTCGGGCTCGTGGCGCGGCGCTTCCGCTCGGGGCGCTCGAAGGACCTCGAGACCATCGTGCTGCGGCACGAGCTGGCGATCCTCCGTCGGCAGGTGGCACGTCCCGAACTCTCCGATGCCGATCGAGTCTTTCTGGCTGCGGCGCCACGTGTGCTGCCGCGGCGGCGCTGGTCTCGATCCACTCAGGGGCTGTGCTCTCAGCGCGGCCGCACGACGCGCAATTGTGGACGGTCCAGTCGATCGTGACGTTCGATCGGCGGCGTCCGGCGCCCCCGGTTGATCGTTGAGCGTGGCGGGGCCGCGTCGGAGGGGGTCACGCTCCGCGGCGCGCGCATCCGCCATCCGACCGAAGGCGCGTCCGCTCGGCCACGCTCCGATCTGGTGTGACTTGACCCCCGTCGGACGCTGGAGTGACCGAGGGCAGTGCACGAGCCGATGGAGGCAACCGGATGCGGACGGCGCAACGAGCGATGATGCTGGTCGTTGCGATGGTCGTCGCCTCGTGCGGGTCGAGCACCGCGCCGAAGCCGGCCTCGATGCACCCGTCGTCGTCCGCCGCCACCAGCGCCATCGCGGCCCCGATCTCGGGCACGCCGGCCACGTCCGCCCCATCGGCCTCGCCCGGCCCGTCCGCCTCGATCGGACCGCCCGTCGACGTCGTTGCGACGCAGGTGGCGGTCGTACGCCAGGCGCCGCACCCGCCTGCGCTCGACGCAGTCGCCTTCGCCGACAGCGCGCACGGCTGGGCGGGCGGGACCGGCGTCCTGCTCGGCACGAGCGACGACGGCCCGAGCTGGCGGACCGAGTGGACCGGCAGCGGCACCGTCCTCTCGTTCTCCGCGGTGGACGCGCGGCACGCCTGGGCGCTGGTCGGCTCCAAGGGCGGTGCCATGGGTTACCCGGGCACCGGGCGCCAGCTCCTCCGCACGACCGACGGCACCCACTGGTCCCCGGTCGGGCGGGGCACGCCGCTGCACGTGATCGACTTCACGAGCGCGAGCGACGGCTGGGCGATCGCGTCGGCGAGCAGCGATACCTCGCTCCCGGGCGAACTGCTGGAGACGAGCGACGGTGGGACGAGCTGGCAGCGCAGCCCGCTCACGGCGCTCGTGCAGTCGGCCTGCTTCTCCGGCATGGCCCTCGGCTGGGCCGCCAACGGCTCGGCGGTCTACCGGACCACGGACGCCGGTGCGAGCTGGACGAAGGTGGCGAGCGGACCGAACGACCGGACGAACCCGAACTGGTACGCGACACTCCGGTGCTCGGGCGACACGGCGTGGGTGCTCTTCATCGGCGGCGCGGCAATGAACCAGGAGGCGTACCTCGGCGAACGGACGCTCGACGGCGGCGCGCACTGGCAGACGCTCCTGTCCGATCCGTTCTTCCCGAGCTTGCCGAAGGGAACGATCCCGATCGACGCGTACTCCGGGCCGTTCGCGGTCGCCTCCTCGCGGGACGCCGGGTTCCTCGGCTGGTGCGGGCCGTGCGGCGCCGGCTCCTGGTCGTACACACGGACGAACGACGATGGCGTGACCTTCATCCACACCCCGCTCCTCGGGCTCGACGGGGCCATCCTCGGCGGCCTCGCGTTCGCCGATCCGGTGCACGGCTGGATCGCGGGGTCGACTGGTGGCGACGGCGGCTTCCTCGTGGCGACCGACGACGGCGGCACGACCTGGCACCCCGCATACCCGTCGGCCGCCTCGTCACCGGCGGTCGGGGTCAGCTTCGTCTCGGCAACCGTCGGGTTCGGGATCGGCGTCCTGGGCGACGGGCGGGTGGTGCTGCGGACGGACGACGGGGGGTCGACGTGGCAGCCGGTGGGCCGCCTGCCCGCCAACCCCGAGGAGTTCAGCCAGGACCACGTGGTCTGGTTCCTCGACGCGAACCACGGCTGGGTCACGACCCAGTCCGGCCTGCTCACCACGAGCGACGGCGGGCGGACGTGGAGCCCGGTGCCCGGCGTCCTGCCCACGAACGCGCGCCAGGCGGGCGCCGGCGTCGCGTTCGTCGACCCCGAGCGCGGCTGTGTGGGCGATGTCCAGTCGGCGATGGCAACGGCCGACGGTGGGCGGACATGGCGGCCGGCCACCGCCCCGGCGGGCGTCCTGGCCTGTGCCGCGGGGCTCGTCGATCCGAACTGGGCGCGTCTCGGCCAACCGCCGGGTTCGTTCGACCAGTTCGTCCTCGATGCCGTCCTTTCAGGCGGGGTCGCCGTCGGGCACGGCTACGTCGACGGCGGGGTTCCCGGAGTGGTCGTGACGCGCGACGGCGGGACGACGTGGACGGCCGAGCTCTGGCCGGCGGGGCCGAACGGGTCAGGGTACGAGGCACTGCTCCCCGTGTCGTTCGTCTCGCCGTCCGACGGGTGGTTCCTCGGACTGGTCGGCCAGCTGTACCGCACGAGCGACGGCGGCGCGACCTGGGCGGAGATCGGCCCGGGGTAGGTCGCGCGCCGGCGGGCCCGTCGCTCAGGAGCCCACGGTCTTGAACCAGGTCGCGGCGGCCGTGTTCCCGCGCGCGACGGCGCGCGATGGCGTCCCCCGCGAGCAGCACGCCCGAGTCCATGACTCCACGCTCTCTCACGGTGGCGAGCGTCCCGATCACGCTTCATTCCGCCCGGGCCTGGAGTCCCTCGTACTCGACCCGTGCGATCCTAGAGAGCATGGCCGATCCCCGCGCGACCGACGAGACCCGCATCGACCGCTGGCTGTGCGCGGTGCGGCTCGTGAAGACGCGCCCGGCGGCGACGCAGCTGTGTGACGCTGGCCACGTCCGCGTGAACGGGAACGCCGCGAAGCCTGCTACGAAGGTTCGGGCCGGCGACCGGGTCGACGGGCTGATCGCCGGGCGCGAGCGCATCGTGGAGGTCGTGCGGCCGATCGAGTCGCGCGTGGGCGCCCCGGTCGCCGTCACCTGCTACGTGGACCACAGCCCGCCGCCGGTGGTGACAGAAGTCCGACCGGGGATCATGGCCGTCCGAGGCGAGGGCCGGCCGAGCAAGCGCCTTCGCCGGGAGCTGGAGCGCCTGCGCCGGGCTGCCGACGCCTGAGCCCGGACCTGCCGCGGCTCGCGATCCAAGGGGACGAAGCAGCAGGAGTGACACACGTGGATCACGCTCCTCGGCTTCGGTGAGGGCGAAGACCTCGACGTGGCGCTGCGCGATGAGCCGAGCCGCGGCAACGTGGCCCGGAGAAACGGCGAATCCCGGCGACGACGTCTGACCCTACTGCCTCGGGGACCGAAGCACATGCGATTGGGCCGTTATGTGCGGTTCGAGCGGTGAAGGGCGCGGTGCCGCCCCAGTGGAGCTCGACGTCGCGTCACGGATGTCGAGTATCCTGCGCTAACTGAGTTCAGACCATCGTCGGGGTGTGGCGCAACGGTAGCGCACGTGCCTTAGGAGCCGTCGGGCCGGGAGCGCTGAAGCGGCCGTGTCAAGGCCGGGGTCCGGAGCACGAACGGCCGAGCGCAGAAGACGTCGATTTCCTGCGATTGGCGAACTCGGACCGGCCGGCACGAGGTCCGATGGCAGCGTAGCACCGCTGGCGTCGCGGCGTGGGACCCTGCGCTATCACCGACCGGACGCACCAGCGAGGCGCCCGATCTCCCGCCCGATCGATCCATTCGCCATCGCGAGCGGCGAAGGCCCGGCCATCGTGCTGTAACGCGGTGATGCTGCCGCGGGCGCCTTCGGGTGCGGAGCTGCCCCTCCGACCGGCTCGGCGGCGGACCGCTTCCGTCGCCCTTCCACTGTCGTGGCCGACCCCACGGTCGTCAGCTGGCCGAACGCTCGAAGGCCAGATCTCGGGCGAACAACTCCCTCAGGCCG
>JAJYJR010000377.1 GCA_021789355.1 Chloroflexota bacterium
CCGCGATCGATTCGGGCGTCGCGCGGCTCGTGCCAGGAGGCATCCGCTGGCTCGCGGATCGCTGGGCCGCGCGCCCGGGTGGCGCCGCGGATGCCGCCGCCGGTGACGCGGCCGCGCCGGCGGTCAGACCCCGGCGAGCCCCCTGACCAGCGCCACGTACCGTTCCGCCTCCCGCTCCCACGACAGCTCCCGCACCCGGTCGGCCGCCGCCACGGTGGCGGCCTCGCGGAGGGCCGGATCGTCCACCAACCGGCGCACTGTCGCGGCCAGCGACGGCGGATCGCCGGGCACGAAGTAGGCCAGCGCCTCTGCGCCAAAGTACCGTTCGACCGTGGGGAGCCGCGACGCGACCACCGGTTTCCCCATCGCCGCGTACTCGAAGATCTTGGTGGAGAGGCTGAAGTCCGTGAACGCATCGCGGCGCGTCGGGGCGAGTCCGACGTCCGCCTCGGCGATCCGCGCGGCCACCTCCTCGACCGGGATCCGGCCGTGGAACCTGACCCGGTCGGCGATGCCTCGTTCCTCGGCCAGGGCTCGCAGCAGCGCCTCGGCATCGCCTCGCCCGTACAGGTCGAGCGTCACGTCGAGCGGCGCCGCGCCGGCACCATCTGGACCGCCGCTGCCGTCCGGGCCGCCGACCGCGCCGGCGGCGGCACCGCGCGCCAGCAGGGACACCGCCTGTACGACGACGTCGAGCTGGTACAGCGGCGTGAGCGCCCCCGCGTAGACGAGGCGAAGGCGCCCGTCGGCCATGAACGGCCGGCGAGGATGGGCGGACGGGTCGAACCGGTCGGATCGCGGGCTGTTCAGGACCACCGAGACCTTCGAGCGAGACACCCCCAGCTCGACCAGCCGGTCCCCGAGGGCGTCGTTCACGGTCAGGACGTGAGTCGCGAACGTGATCGACGCGCGCTCCGCCGCCAGCAGACCGCCCCGCACCACGCCACGGGATGCCGCCGGGAAGCGGCTCCGGAAGAACTCCGGCATCGCCTCGTGCAGGTCGAGCATCACCGGGACGCCATGGAGCCGCAGGGGGGCCATGGCGAAGACGAGCGGATCCGGCAGCGTGGCCACCTGGGCCAGCCGGTAGTGACGCCGGGCGTGCAACCGCACGGCGGCCACCGCGGCTCGGCCGAAGAACTCCGCGTACTCGGCGAGGTAGGTCCCGATGCCGGCGCCCTGGTGGCGCTGCACCGGCAGCCGGTGCACCTGGACGCCCTCGATCTGCTCGCGCGCGGACGCGCCCGGCTTGCGCAGCCCCAGGACGTCGACCGCCAGCCCCGCGGCGACGAGCGCTTCCGCCTGCCGCCGGACCCGGGGGTCCTCCTCGTAGTTGGAGTGCGTGACGATCAGGATCCGGGGGCGCGCGCCGGCGGGGGTCAGGGCGGGCATGCTACCGCGCTACGGCGCGTGCCGGTCCAGCATGGCCGGGGGAGGAAACGAGGCCGCGGACCCGTGCGCCGCCTCCTCGAGCCGCCGCTTGCGCTGCCGGACGCGATCCTTGTAGAACTCGACGGTGTCCTGCGGGGTGCCCTCGTAGAGCACCTGCCCGAACTCCATCAGCAGGGCGCGGTTGCAGAACTCGGTGACCGTGGTGAGATCGTGCGTCACCAGGACGATCGCCCTGGCGTGCTCGACCAGGTCCCGGATGCGCTGCTGGCTGCGGCCACGGAACTCCTCGTCGCCGGTGCCAAGCACCTCGTCGAGCAGGAGGATGTCCGGCGCGATGGCGGTCGCGATGGAGAACCCCAGACGCGCGCGCATTCCCGAGGAGTAGGTCCGCACCGGCGCGTCGATGAACGGGCCGATGTCCGCGAACTCGATGATCGACGGCGTCAGGTCGCGCATGACCCGGTGGCGGATGCCCATGAAGGCACCGATCAGCGCGATGTTGTCGCGGCCCGAGACCTCCATCTCGAACCCGGCGCCCAGCGTCAGCAGGGAGGAGACGCGCCCCCCCAGCCTGATGGAGCCCTCGTCGGGGGCCAGGATCCCGGCCAGTGCCAGCAGCAGCGTGCTCTTGCCGGCACCGTTCGGCCCCAGGATCCCGAGCGATTCCCCGTGAGCGATCTTGAAATCGACGTGGCGGAGGGCCCAGAAGTACCGGTCCACCTGCTGCTTGCGACCGACCCACTCGGCCAGCGACCCCTTGAGCGTGGTGCGCCGCGTCAGGTGCAGGTTGTAGCGGATGCCGAGGTCCCGCACTTCGATGGCATACGTTGAGCGTGCCATCAGAGGATCTTCGCGAAGCCGGTCTCGACCCGCTTGAAGACCCAGATCGAGAACGCCAGCAGGACCAGGGAGATCGCGAGCACGACGGCGAGTGGCACCCAGTCGGGCGGGGCTCCGTAGTAGGCGACGCTGCGATAGGAGCCCAGCAGGTACGTGAAGGGGTTCAGCCCGAGGATGGTGCCGAAGACGGTGCCCTTCAGCGCGCTGACCGAGTAGATCGCCGGCGACATGTAGAACCACACGCGCGTGACGTGGCGCAGCAGGTTCTGCACGTCCCGGTAGAAGGCATTGACGCCGGAGAACAGGATCGCCAGCGACAGGGTGAAGACGTACTGGACGGCGGCGATGATCGGGATCGTCAGCAGCCAGGGGCTGAGCCGGCCCGGGTAGAGCAGGTAGAGCAGGGCCAGCGACAGCAGCCCGAACGAGAACGTGATCGTCCCCGCGACAGTCGAGGCGGCCGGCAGGACGATCTTCGGGAACTGGATCTGCCGGATCAGGTTGCCACGCGCCGTCACCGAGGTCGTGGCGTCCAGCAGCGAAGTCTGGAACCACTGCCACGGCAGGATCGCCGCGAAGAGGAAGAGCGGCGCGTCGGGGATCTGCTTCTGGAAGACCACCGTGACCAGGATCGAGTAGATGGCCATCGAGAAGAAGGGGTCGATGAGCCACCAGAGCTGGCCGATCACGGTGTCCGCGTGGGTGCGCTTGAGGTCGGTCCCGACCAGGTACTGCAGCAGGCGCCCGCGCGTCCTGAGATCGAGCAGGCCCCGGATGACCAGGCGGACGAGGCCGAGGCGCAGGAACAGCTCGCGGAAGCCGGGGGGCCGTTGGGCGGCAGCGGGGCGAGCACCGGGGGCCGTCCGGACAGGGGTCGTCATTGGCAGCCGGAACGGTAGCATGGGCGGTCCGTGCCCGCGCGCCCGGTCACCCGACCTCGGCCATCTCGGGCGCCCGCTGGTCCGGCGGTGCGGGGCGGGGTACCCCGCATCGGAGTAGTGTTCCGGCGTCCCCGACAAGCGTCCCCCAACCAGAGGAGCGTAGCTGCGCGACATGGGATCCGAGCGACCATCAGACGATTCCCGTTTCGAGGGCCTCGGCGACTGGCTGGTGAACCGCGGCCAGGACGCCCTCGCTCGCGGCACGGGAAGGCGCCCCAGAGGGGCCGGTCCGGGCCGCCCGCGGTTCCGCCGGATGGTGCGACTCGTGGTCGCCGTGCTCGTGCCGGTCGTGCTGGCCTGGCTCCTCCTCGGCGCGCTGTCGGGCCCCGTCGCCAACTACCTGTGGTTCCGGAACGTGGGGTTCGGCGGCACCTGGACGACCCAGTTCACGTACGGCCTGACGCTCTTCGTCGCCGGCCTGCTCGGCAGCTCGATCGTCCTGCTGTTGAACCTGGCCCTGGCCTGGCGCCTGAGCCACGACCCGACCGACGCCGTGGTGGCCGCGCAGGGACGCGCTCGCTCCGTCGACGCACGAGGTGAGGCCTGGCTGACTGCCGCGGCCAATCTGCCGCGCGGACGTGGTCGGCGCGGCCTCGCCTTCCTGGCACTCGCGCTCGCGCTCCTCGCCGGCCTGCTCCTGGCGGGCACGTGGCAGACCGTGGCGCTGTGGCAGCATCGCGTGCCGTACTCGCCGTCGGGGGCGGCCGTCGTCGACCCGGTCTTCGGCCTGGACCTGGGCTGGTGGATCTTCACCTTGCCGCTGCTGCACCTCGTGGCCGCGGTGGGCGGCGGCCTGCTCCTCGGGAGCCTGCTCCTGACCGGTGCCGCGTACGGCGTGGCCGCGGTGCGGGGAGCGGATGTGACGCGCCGCGGTCCCGTGCTGCACCTCGCCCTGCTGGGCGGCCTGCTGCTCGCGGCCGTCGCGGCGATGCAGTGGCTGGGCCGCTACGACCTCTCGTACGCGCAGAACGGCTTCGTCACGGGCGTCGGCGCCACCGACGCTGCGGTGCGTCTCCCGCTGGCCGTGGTGACCACGGCATCGACCGCCGTCGCCGCGGTCGGGCTGGTGGTGCTCGCGGTAATCCGCAACGCCCGGCTCGCGCGTCGCGCCGCCATCGTGGGCGGGGCCTGGTACCTCGCGCTCCTCGTGGCGGGGGCCGTGCTTCCCACCGCCTACCAGAAGCTCGTCGTGCAGCCCAGCCAGAACCTGGCCGAGGCGCCGTACATCGCGAACAACATCGACATGACCCGGCGCGCCTTCGCGCTCGACACGTGGAACGTCGAGTCCGACCCGGGCCGCTCGAGCCTGACCGCGGCCGACGTGAGCAACGACCAGGCGACGTTCAACAACGCGCGCCTGTGGGACGCCCGCCCCCTGGCGGCGACGCTCGACCAGCTCCAGACGGTGCGCCAGTACTACACCTTCACGTCGGTCAACATCGACCGGTACGACATCAACGGCCAGCCCACGGAGGTCATGCTCTCCGCGCGCGAGATGGCCCTGTCCAAGAGCCAGCCCAACCCGTCGTGGATCGCGGCGCACGTCCTCTACACCCACGGCTACGGCCTGGCCATGGTGCCGGTGAATGCCGTCGACTCGAACGGCCTGCCCCACCTGATCATCGAGAACCTGCCGGTGACCGCGTCGCCCGGGGCGCCGCTCGTGACGCAGCCGCGCATCTACTTCGGGCAGCGGCCCTCGAGCTGGGTGCTGGTCGACGCGAAGAGCAACGAGTTCGACTACCCGTCCAGCACCGGCAACGGCAGCGACGTCGACACGCGATACACGGGGAGCGCGGGGCTGCCGGTGGGTTCGCCCGCCGAGCGCCTCTTCTGGGCGTGGAACCTGGGCGACCTCAACCTGGCGATCAGCGACCAGGTGACCCCGCAGACGCGGCTCCTGCTGCACCGCAGCCTGGCGGATCGCCTCGGCACGCTCGCCCCGTTCCTCAGCCTCGACGGTGACCCCTACGTGGTGATCGCGCCGAACGGGCACCTGGTCTACGTGCAGGACGCGTACACCATCACGGCCGGCGTGCCCGACGCGACCGCGATCAACGATGCAAGCCTCGGCGCCACCTACGACTACATCCGCAACAGCGTGAAGATCACCGTCGACGCCTACGACGGCACCACCCGTTTCTACGTCGCCGATCCCACCGATCCGCTGATCCGTGCGTGGGAGGGCGTGTTCCCGGGCATGTTCGAGCCCATTTCGACGATGCCGCAGGGCCTGGCCGCGCACATGCGCACGCCCGAGTCCATGTTCAACGCCCAGACGCAGATGTACGCCGCCTACCACGTCACCGACGTGGCCAGCTTCTACAAGGGCGACAACCTCTGGACGGTGCCGTCCGTGACCACCGGCGGCACCCAGGTCCTGCCGCCGCAGGCGTACTACGTCGAGATGCGCCTGCCGAACCAGAGCACGCCGGAGTTCGTGCTGGTCCAGCCCATGGTGCCGGCATCCCGGCCGAACATGATCGCCTGGGTGGCGGCCCGAAACGACGGGACGGCGCGCGGCCAGGTGATCGTCTACGAGCTGCCCTCCAACACGACGATCCAGGGCCCCACGCAGATCGAGGCGCGCATCGACCAGGATCCCGTGATCAGCGCCCAGATCAGCCTGTGGAACCAGAGCGGCTCCCGGGTCATTCGCGGCAGCCTGCTGGTCATACCGGTCGGCACATCGTTCGTGTACCTCGAGCCGATCTACCTCCAGTCCACCAGCTCGGCGTTCCCGCAGCTGACCAAGGTGGTGGTCGCGTCGTCGCAGACGGTTGGCTGGGGGGACACGCTCCCGGAGGCGCTGCAGGCGGTCGTCAGCGGCGCCGGAACCGG
>JAJYJR010000378.1 GCA_021789355.1 Chloroflexota bacterium
CTGGACTCGCTGGTCACCCATTCTCGTCGCCTCCCGGCGTGTTGTCCGCATCCATGGCGCACGCTGGCCGGCACCTGCCGCCAGACGCGTTCCCACTATACCCGACAGTCGCACGGGGAGGTCCCTCGATGACCGGCGCGGGCGCGCCCCGCGCCCCTTCTCCCTCCGCCGGGCAGCCCGGCGCCCGCTGGATTGATGGCGGTCAATGCTCCAAAGGAGGCGGGGCTCAGCCGCGGATGGCGGAGGCGATCTGCCAAACGCCGAGCGCGAGAATCAAGACGGCGAAAATCTTTCGCAGCAGGTCGGCGGACACCCTCTCGGTGAGGCGACTGCCGAGCAATCCTCCGAAGAAGATTCCCGGCATCGTGAGCAAACCGACACGGTAATCGACTTGATGCGCGTGGGCGTAGGCGAGAAAGGCGAGCAAGCCCGTGGGCGGAACGAGCGCCATCAAGCTGGTTCCCTGCGCCTTGCGCTCGTCGAACCGAAAGAGCAGCACGAGCATCGGCACCAGCAACACACCGCCGCCGATCCCCACGAGTCCGCTCAGCACGCCCATGGCCATCGCGCCCAGGACGATGAGCAGCAGGCGGCGGCGTGGGTCAGACATGGAGTCTTCCCGTGGGCCGCGCGCCGCTGCGGCCATGGAAGAGCAGCGCGGCCGTGAGCACCAGGAAGGAGCCGAACAGGATGCTCAAGGCGCGGTCTCCGATGCCCACGGCCAGCAGGCCGCCGACCAGGCCCCCGCACAGGAAGCCCAGCGCGCAGGCTATTCCCGCGCTCCAATCCACGTCGCCCTGCTTCCGATAGACCAGCAGGGCGCCCAGGCCGAGCGGCGGCAGCAGGAGAAAGACGGACGTCCCCTGAGCCATCCGCTGGGTGAGGCCGAGGAGAAAGACGTATGCGGGGACGAGCACCACTCCTCCTCCCACGCCCATCAGGCCGACGAGCAGCCCCACGGCCAGTCCCAGGAGCAACAGACCGACGACGCTTGGCATAGTTTGCCTGAGGTTGGACGGTGACGGGAATCGGCCTCGAACCCACGACCTGCGGAATAATAGCTCGCGCCGGCAGCAGTACCAGCGGCCACCACCGGCCGCGATCAGGCATCCGGCACGTCGTCATCCACTCGCGCAGTGCCCGCCCGTTCCGTTCGCGACCGCTGGAGCGGGGCGCACATCGGGGTACGCCGCGCGTGTCGGCTCCCGAGGCGCCTCAGTGCCCTTGCCCCCGCTTGGCCGCTTCCGGCTTGGCCGCTCCGGCGACCCGCACCGAGTCGCCGCTCGCGAGGGCCTCCGATGGATCCAGGACGACCCGGTCCGCCGGGCCGACTCCGGTGAGGATTTCGACCGTCTGCCCGAAGTCGCGGCCGAGCGCGACCCTCCGCATTTCGATCGTGCCCGCCGGCCGCACCACCGCGACCTCGGGGCCCTCCGTGCGGAACATCAACGTGGTGGCGGGGAGCACCAGCCTGGCCCCACGCCGCGTGCCTGTGAACCGGACCTGCGCGTAGCTGCCAGCGAGGATTTCTCCCCGTGGATTGTCGACCACCAGCTCGACCAGCAGCGTCCGGGAGTCGGCGGAGATGGCGCCCGCCGTGCGGGCCACCGTGGCGGTGAACGCCCGTCCCGGCAGCTCGGGGACCAGCACCTCCGCCCGCTCGCCGGGCGCGATGCCGAGGGCATCAGACTGCGGCACGCGGACGTGTGCCCGCAACCGATCCGTCCGCTCGAGGCGGAAGAGCGGCTCGGCGCCAGAAGCCGGAATCAGCTCGCCTACGTCGGCGTTGCGCTCGGTGATGGTGCCGGCAAACGGGGCGGTGACGCGGGCGAACGCCTGCAGGCTCTCCAGGCGACTGAGATCGGCGCGGGCGGCCTCCACCGTGGCGGTCTTCAACGCCAGGTCGGCCTGCTTCTCGGTGTTTTCCTCCTCGGTGGCGCTCGCGGTGCGAAACAGCGCGGCGTAGCGGTCGGCCGTGATCCTCGCCAGCGCCAACGCGGCCTGATTGGCGGCGACCTGATAGCGCGCCTGGGCGACCTGATGATCGAGCTCCGGCGTCTCGATGATTGCCAACAGCTGGCCCGCCCGCACGTGCGCGCCGATGTCCACCAGCCAGCGCTCCACGTAGCCGCTGGCGCGGGCATAGATGGGCGCGTCCGTCCATGGTTCCAGGGACGCGGGCAGCAGGAGCCCCGCCCTCTGGTCCCCCGGAGCCGGCGAGACCACCGCGACCGTGGGAATGGCCAGCGTGCGGGTCTCGGAGGCCAGCGCGGCGCGCTGGCGCAGGCGCGGCAGCCAGCCGTAGAGGAAGGCAGCCGTGATTACGGTTCCCGCCACAGCCGCGACGCGCCAGCGCCGGAAAGGCGACTGGTCTCGCGGAGCTGGCATGGGCGTCGCGTCGGTGCGAGGCGTTGCCGGTGCCTTCATCGAGAGCCTCCTGGCGATGTCGCCGGCGGAGACGCCGCGTTCGGCACTTCTTCGCTCGGGGCCTGCGCACGAGGGTGCAGCAGGTGAAACACCACGGGAACGACGAACAGTGTGGCGGCGGTGGCCACGACCAGGCCGCCGATCACTGCGCGGCCCAGCGGGGCGTTCTGCTCACCGCCCTCGCCCAGGCCGGTCGCCATGGGCAGCATGCCGATGATCATGGCGAGCGCGGTCATCAGCACCGGCCGCAGCCGGCCCACGCCGGCGTCCCAGGCGGCGCGCAGCGGGTCGAGCCCCCGGTGCAGGTTGTTGCGGGCGAACGTGACCACCAGCACAGCGTTGGCAGTGGCGACGCCGAGGCTCATGATCGCGCCCATGAGCGCGGGCACGCTCAGCGTGGTGAAGGTGAGGTACAGACTCCACACCACGCCGGCCAGCGCCCCCGGCAGCGCCGTGATGATGATGAGCGGATCGCGCCAGCTCTGGAAGTTGACGACCAGCAGCAAATAGATCAGGCCCAGCGCCATGAGCAGCCCCAGCCCCAGCCCGGCGAAGCTGGCGCGCATCGTCTGCGCCTGGCCGCGCATCGTGATGAAGCTGCCGCGCGGCAGCTCCTTTCCCGTCGTCGCGACCAGCGGGGTGATCGCGTGCAGCACCCCGCCGAGATCGCGACCGCTCACCCCGCCGAACACGTCAACCACCGGCTGGATGTCGTAGTGGGAGTAGATCGGCGCGCCGCCGACGCGCCGCGCGGTGGCGACGTTGGCCAGGATCTGCGCGCCGCCGCTGTCGGACTCGCCCCCGGTGATGGGGATCGCGCTGAGCGCGCCCAGCGACGGCATGGCGTACTCCGGCACCCGCATGTTCACCTTGTACTGCACACCGTTGCCCGGGTCCACCCAGTAATTGGGCTGCGCCTGCTCGCTGCCGCTCAGCGTCAGCAGGACGGCGTTGGCCACGTCGCGCTCGGACAAACCGAGTTCCGACGCCCTGGCGCGGTCCACGGTGTAGTGCAGCTGCGGCTGGTCGGCAGGCTGCTGGATGCGCACGTCCACGGCGCCCGGGATGCGGCGGATGCGGTTCGCCAGGCGCGCGGCCACCGCCCGGTCGTGCGCCAGGTCGCGGCCCACGATCTGAATGTCGAAGGGCGCGGGCAAGCCGAAGTTGATCGTCTGGCTCACGATGTCCGCGGGAAGAAAGTAGAAGGTGCTCCCCGGAAACTCGCGGCTCAAGCGGGGGCGCAACCGACGCACGTAGCCGGCCGTGGGCCGGTGGCCGTGGCCCAACGCCACCAGGATGTCGGCGTCCGCGGTCCCGGTCAGGCCGTTGTCCACGTAGGCCAGCGGAATCCCCCCGCTGGGCATGCCGATGTTGTCGAGCATGCCGGCCAGCTCCGGCCCCGGCACCTCGTCGCGGATCACGGCCTCGACGCGATCCACCAGGCGCACGGTCTCCTCGATGCGGGTGCCGCTGCGGGCGCGCACGTGCAAGCGGAACTGACCCGCGTCCACCGCCGGGAAGAAGTCCTGGCCGAGCTGAGGGACGAGTGCGAGCGCCGTCGCGCCGCAAAACACCAGGAACAGGGCGACGACCGGCCAGCCGTGGCCCAGCGCGACGCCCAGCGAGGCCCGGTAGCGCTCCCGGAAGCCGTGGAAGCCGCTCTCGAAGCTGGTCTGGAGCGCGGCCAGCGGCCGCAGCCACCGCGGCCCGGTGCCGGCGACGGAGCCGGGTCCGCCGCCGCGATACGCGCCGCCGTGATAGAACCACATGACCAGGGTCGGCACCAGCGTCCGGGACAGGACGTAGCTCGCCAGCACGGCGAAGACCACCGCCTCGGCCAGGGGCACGAAGAGGTAGCGCGCCGTCCCGCTGAGGAAGAACATCGGCACGAACACGATGGAGATGCAGAGCGTGGAGACGAACGCCGGCAGCGCGATCTCCTGCGCGCCGTCCAAGATAGCCTGGACCGTCGGCTTGCCCGTCGCCATCTGGCGGTGGACGTTTTCGATCTCGACCGTCGCGTCGTCCACCAGAATGCCCACCGACAATGCGAGACCGCCGAGCGTCATCAAGTTGATCGTCTCTCCCAGGGCGCTGAGCGCGCCGAGGGACGCCAGGATGGACAGCGGGATGGAAAGGGCGATGATGAGGGTGCCGCGCCACGCGCCCAGAAACAGCAGGATCATCAGGGCCGTCAACGCCGCGGCGATCACGCCCTCCTTTACCACGCCGCTGACCGCCGCCCGGACGAACAGCGACTGATCGGCGAACTCCTGGACGGACACGCCGGGCGGCAGGGTGCCCAGAATCCGCGGCATGGCCCGCTTCACGCCATCCACCACCCGGAGGGTGGAGGCGGCGCCGCTCTTGAGCACTGTCAGCAACACTCCGCGCACCCCGTTCAGCCGGACGACGTTCTCCTGCGGCAGGTATCCATCGTGCACCTGCGCCACCTCGCCGACCCGGATCACCGCCCCGTTGACCGTCCGAATCGGCAGGTCGTTCAGCTCCTGGAGCAGCGCGGGGCTGCTGTTCAGTGAGACATCGTACTCCGTCGTGCCGATCTTCGCGGTGCCGCTGGGGAGGACGAAGTTCTGCGCCGTGAAGGCGTTCAGCACGTCCTGGGGCGCGAGGTGTTTCGCTTCGAGCGCGGCGAGGTTCAGGTCCACCGCGACCACGCGCACCTTGCCGCCCGCCGGCATTGGGATCGAGGCCCCCCGCACCACCGACAGGCCCATCTTGACCCGGTTCATCGCCAGGTCCTGCAGCTCCTGCTCCGACAGCCGGTCGCTGGCGAGACTGTACTGGAGGACCGGGACGCTCGAAGCGTTGTATTGCAGCACGAACGGCGGCGTCGCGCCGGGCGGCAGCGAGCGCAGGATCGTCTGCGCGCTGGCCGTAATCAGCGCCACGCCCTGGGGCACCGAGGCGCCGGGTTGGAGGAAGACCTTGATGACGCCGACGCCGTTGTAGGAGGTGGATTCTATGTGCTGAATGTCGTTGACCAGGGTGGCGATCATCCGCTCGTGGTTGTACACGATGCGTTGCTCGACCTCCCGGGCGTTGAGCCCGTCGTACGTCCACACCACGCTGACGACCGGGATGTTGATCGAGGGGAGGATGTCGGTAGGCGTGCGCAGCAGCACGAACGGCATCGCCAGCAACGGCAGCAGGGCCGCCACCACGAAGGTGTAAGGCCTCCGCAGGGCTAAGCGGACGATCCACATCGCGACCTTCCTCTCGTCACCGTCACGCGCGCCCCACGGGATTGGACGGAGCCGGGCTTCGATTGTTGCCGGGACACCGGCGCATACCACGTGCCACCGGGCGTCAGGCGTCCTTGACGCGTGGTTCCACAACTATTCAATTGATTAGTTGATAACATGCCTCGCGCCGCGAGGCGCGCGCCCCGCCGTCCCCGGAGCGCCAGGAGGGCCCGTGCACGCCCGCGACTTCAAGGATGCGGTCTTCGAGCAGCTCGCCCGCGTGGCCGGGGCGTTCGCCAGCCCCAAACGGCTCGAGCTGATTGATCTCCTGGCCCAGGGGGAGCGCCACGTCGAGGCGCTCGCCCG
>JAJYJR010000379.1 GCA_021789355.1 Chloroflexota bacterium
CCTCGCGGAACCGGTCGACCTGCTCGCGGTTGGCGCGCACGCGCTCGGCCCACTCGAGCGCCGCCAGGTCCCCCCGCGTGTCGACGTCCGGGTTCCCACCCAGCACCGCCACCTCGTGCACCAGCTCAGGGTGGACGCGCAGCACCGGGCCCAGCCCGCGGTCGCCCGTGGCCCCGAGCGCGAGCGACCACGTCTCGCGGCCGATCAGCACGGGGTTCGCGCCACCCCCGCCCGCGTACCGCGGAATCACCACCGGACGTCCGCCGGCACGAAGGGCGGCCAGCATCGCCTCGATCACGTCGACCCGCACGAGCGGCTGGTCGGCCAGCAGCACGAGCGCGGCGTCCGTCTCCTCGGCCAGCGCCGCCATCCCGACACGCAGCGAGCTCGAGAGCCCGGCCCCGGGGTCGGGGTTGCGCACCCGTCGCTCGCCACGCCACGTGATCGCCGCCTCGATCTGCTCGGCCGCGTCGCCGAGCACCACCACGACGTCGCGGAGCCCGATCGCGGCCACGGTGTCCAGCACGTGCTGGAGCAGGGGTCGGCCGCCCAGCCGCGCCAGCGCCTTGACGCCCCCGAACCGCTCGGACGCGCCGGCCGCCAGGACGAGCGCACCGACCCGCTCCCGGTCCACTTCAGCCGGCGCCCGCGGGCCGCGCCGTGGGCTGTGGAGACGCTGGCGCGGCGCCTCTCGCCGCCCGTTCCACCATCGGCTGGCCGGTGCCACCGTGCCGTGCCGCGACCACCTCCGCCATGATCGCCAGTGCCGTCTCCGCCGGCGCTCGACCGCCCAGGTCCAGGCCGATGGGTCCGCGCAGCCGGGCCACATCCCCATCCGCGCAGCCTGCCGCGCGCAGCCGCGCCCGCCGGTCGGCCTGCGTCTTTCGAGAGCCGACCGCCCCGACGTAGCGGCACCCCCGACCGAGTGCCGCCACGATCGCCGGCTCGTCGAACTTCACGTCGTGCGAGAGGACCGCCACCGCGTCCGCAGGTCCCAGCCCGATCTCGTCGGCCACCTCGTCCGGCCAGCCGACCACCAGCCGGTCCGCGTCCGGGAAGCGCTCGCGGGTGGCGAAGGCCGGCCGTCCATCGACCACGACCGTCTCGTAGCCGAGGGCCCGAGCGATCGCCACGAGCGAGATCGCGACCTGCACGGCGCCGACGATGACGAGCCGGGGACGCACCGGGAAGGACTCCACGAAGAAGGAGCGACCGGCGAGCTCGACGGTCCGCGATGTGCCGCGCGTGAGGGCGTCGATCGCCAGCCGCACCAGCTCCGCGTCGAGCGACGGATCGCCGAGCGTCCCGTCCAGCCGTCCGTCCTCCCACGCCACCATGACCGGCGCCGGCGGCTCGCCGGGACCGGGCTCATGGGGCCCGGCCTCGGGACCCGGTGAGTCCCCGGGAAGTGGCGTGATGACGGCACGCGCGCCATCGATACCACCTTGCTCCGATCCCGCCGCCGCGCGGGCCGCCTCCACCACTTCGGGTCGCACCAGCGGCTCCACGAGCACGTCGATCGTGCCGCCGCAGGCCAGCCCGACGTCCCAGGCCTGTTCGTCGCTGATCCCGTAGCGGATCACCCGGGAACGCCCGGTGGCTCGCGCCCGCTCGATCTGCTCGGCGGCGGCACCCTCCACGCAGCCGCCGCTCACCGAACCCGCGATCCGGCCGTTGGACGCCTGCAGCAGCACCGCGCCCTCGGGGCGCGGCGAGGAGCCGAACGTCCGCACGACGACCGCGCGGCCGACCTTCACGCCTTCGTCCCGCCATGCGGCGAGGGTGTCGACAAGCTCCTTCATGCCTGCGCCTCCCGGCGACGACCATGCCGTCGGTCTGGCGCACCGCCATCGATCCTGCCTGGTGCCGGGGGGTGGCCCGGCGACCCCGCCGTCCCTGCCTCCGGCGCGTCGAGCTCCCGCACGTACGACGGGAAGCGGAACCTCATCGCCCGCCCCAGCACCCCGCCGTGTCCCAGCGACGCCGCCATCCGCGCGCTCGCCCGTTCCCCCGTCAGCAGGCGCGGCAGCAGCAGGTCGGCCGCCGTCGCCTTCGAGTACGCCCCGCAGGTAGGGAGCCCGAGCAGGTCGGTCGCGCCGATGCGGGCGAGCCAGACCATCGAGCCGGGATGCGCCGGCACGCCGTGTCGCACGACGCGCCCTCCGAGTCGGTCGATCGCCACGAAGACCGGGTCGGTCGGGTCGGTCGAGGCCGCGCCGGCCGTCAGGATCACGTCCACGCGCCGGGAGCCCCGGATCAGCGGCCGCAGCGCCGCCTCCACCGCCTCCGGGTCGTCCGCGACGTACTCGATCCCGGCCAGCGCGGAGCCCAGCGATCCGACTCGTGCGGCGATCCCACGCTCGAACCGCTCGCGGGTCAGCGCACGGACCGACTCCTTTACCACGGCCGCCACGCGGCGGGAGACGAACGGCGCGACCCGGACCAGCGGCCCGCCACGCTCCACCAGTCCGAGGCCACGTCGGAGCACGGCCCGGCTCACCGCATGCGGGCCGATCTTGACGCTCGCGACCACGTCGCCGGCGTGGACGGCCTGGCCGTCATACAGCGTGAAGACCTGCAGCGGGTCGATCCGGTCCAGCCGCTCCAGGTCCGCGGTACGCACGTGCAGCACTCCGTCCGCGGATGCCACCAGGTCCACCCGGCTCTCGACCGGACCCCGCAGCTGCACCCCGGCACCGGCGACCGCCCGCGCCAGGAGCGCGGCTGCTTCGTCCTCGTGCGCCTCGTCGGGATCCAGGATGAGCGCCGTGAACCCCGCCGCGGCCCCCGGCTCGCGCCCGCGCGCCCCCAGGTCGGCGCCGGTCGCCGGATCCGCGATCCGTGCAACGTCCGAGGCCGACAGGCGCCGGCCCTTCGACCAGCGTTCGCCCCCCACGATCACGTCGCGGGTCAGCACGGCTCCCATGGCCTCCCCCGCCACGGGCGAGCCCGGCACGATGCGCAGCGGCCTCATGCCCGGCGGTCGTGGGGCGCGAGTGCCTCGATGACGAGACGGACGATCACGGCGCCCCCAAGCGCGACCACCACGGCGGCGAGGAAGCCCCGCGGGTCCCCGAAGGCGAGCTGCCGTCCGAGCCACCCGCCGACGATCCCGCCCAGCACGCCGACGAGGATGTTGGCGAGGCATCCGCGGGCGGCCCGTCCCGGCACCAGCAGCGCCGACAGCCCGCCGGCGATGAAGCCGACGACGATCCATCCGACCAGGTCCATGTCGAGCACGTGCGACCCTCCGCCCGGCAGTGTATCGGCGCGGCCGCCCGCGTGGAGCGCTGGAACCTCGTGGTACGATCCCGCCGATGACCCCCGGGTCCTGCACGGCAGCGTGACGATGAGGTTGCGTCAATGGCAACGGTGACGTTCGACCACGTGTGGAAGCGCTACGGCGACGTGGTCGCCGTCAGCGACCTCAACCTCGACATCCGCGACGAGGAGTTCCTGGTCCTGGTGGGTCCGTCGGGCTGCGGCAAGACCACCAGCCTGCGCATGATCGCGGGACTCGAGGAAGCCTCCGAGGGCACGCTGAAGATCGGCGACCGCGTGGTGAACGACCTGGCGCCCAAGGACCGCGACGTGGCCATGGTGTTCCAGAGCTACGCGCTGTATCCCCATATGAGCGTGCGGGACAACCTCTCCTTCGGCCTGAAACTGCGCAAGGTACCCAAGGCCGAGATCGAGCGCCGCGTGCAGGAGGCGGCCAAGATCCTGGACCTGGGCACGCTGCTCGACCGCAAGCCGAAGCAGCTCTCGGGCGGCCAGCGCCAGCGCGTGGCCCTCGGGCGCGCCATCGTGCGCGAGCCCGCGGTGTTCCTGATGGACGAGCCGCTCTCGAACCTCGACGCCAAGCTGCGCGCCCAGACGCGGGCCCAGATCCTGCGCCTCCACCAGCGCCTGGCCACCACCTTCGTGTACGTGACGCACGACCAGATCGAGGCCATGACCATGGGCAGCCGGATCGCCGTCATGAGCGCCGGGTTGCTGCAGCAGGTCGGGCCGCCCCAGGAGCTCTACGACCACCCGGTCAACAAGTTCGTCGCGGGGTTCATCGGCTCGCCGGCCATGAACTTCATCGAGATGACCGCCACCCGCCGCGACGGGAACGTCCAGCTCACGAACGCGGACTTCACGTTCCCGGTGCCCGACCGGCTGCGCGATTCGGTGGCCGCCATCGCGGGCGACAGGATCACCGTGGGCGTCCGCCCGGAGCACCTCGAGCTGGGGGAGGCCAAGCCCGGCGACGCGACGCTGCGCGCCACCGCCGACGTGGTGGAGTACCTGGGTGACGAGGAGCAGATCCACCTGACGTCCAGCGCCCAGGAGATCATCGCGCTGGTCAGCTCGTCGGCGCGCGTGCGCCCCGGCGACGTGCTCGACCTGCGGGTCTCGATGGACCGCGTGCACCTCTTCGACGACCAGAGCGGCCTCTCGCTGGCGAGTCGCCAGCTGGCCGCGGCGTAGGGGCGGCACAGGGCCGGTCTCTCGGCTTCTCAGGCCGCGTCTCGCGGCGCGCATCTCTCGGCCGCTCTCTCAGCGCGCGGCGATCCGCGTCCCCCGGCGCCTGGCTGACGGCGGCACCGCGCGCAGTCGAGCCGCCGCATCCTCGGCGGTCAGGTCGCGCTGCGTCTCCGCCAGCATCTCGTAGCCGACCATGAACTTCCGCACCGTGGCCGAGCGGAGCAACGGCGGGTAGAAGTGCGCGTGAACCTGCCAGTGGTCGTGGGTCGCGGCATCGAACGGCGCCTGGTGCCACCCCATCGAGTACGGGAACGGGACGCCGAAGAGGCTGTCGTAGCGGCCAAGCAGGTCGATGAGCGCCCGGGCGAGCGTCTCCCGCCGCCCGTCGTCGAGGTCCGGCAGGCGCCCCGCCGGCCGCTTCGGGATCACCAGCGTCTCGAACGGCCACATCGCCCAGAACGGCACGAGCACCAGCCAGTCGTCGTCTTCGTCAACCACGCGCGGCCCGCGGTGCTCCTGTGACGCGTACTCGAGCAGCAACCGCGTCCCGTTCGCATCACGCCAGCCACGCTGCGCCGCGTCTTCACGCGCGCCCTCGACCGGGAGCGCCGTCCCGGCCCAGATCTGCCCGTGCGGGTGCGGGCTCGACGCGCCCATGGTCTCGCCGCGGTTTTCGAACACCTGCACCCAGCGATACTCCGCGCCCAGCTCGGCGGTCTGACTCGCCCACACGTCAATGATCCGCCGCACCTCGGCCTGGCTCATCCGCGCCATGGTCAGGTCGTGCCTCGGCGAGAAGCAGACGACGCGGCACGTGCCCGGCTCCCCCTCGGCGACCAGGAGACCACGCTCCAGTCGATCGGATGAGACGTCGGGGCGCAGCGCCGCGAAGTCGTTGGTGAACACGAACGTCCCGGCGTAGTCCGGGTTCTGGTTGCCGCTGGCCCGCGCCTTGCCGGGGCACAGGTAGCAGGAGGCGTCGTACGCGGGCAGGTGCTCCGGCGGGGGTGTCTCCTCGCGGCCCTGCCAGGGGCGGCGGGTGCGCTCCGGCGACACCAGGACCCATTCGTCGAGGAGCGGGTTGTAGCGGCGGTGGGGCTGCGCGAAGATCGCCGAAGAGCGTGCGCCGCGGTGGTGCGCGGTCTCGACCATCGCCCGGTTTGCCTCGGCCTCCAGCGCGCGTCAGTCGACGAGCGAGTCGTCGCCGCCGGGCGCGGGCTGGCGGTGAAGCGCGACCTGGCGGCGAAGCGCGCCGACGACGCCCCGCTGCGCCAGCGCGGCCAGGAGCGCGAACATCGCGGCAAGCCCCAGGTCGGAGAACAGATGCACGTCAAAGCCGAAGAGCGGCACCGTCGGGCCGAACCCGATCCGCAGCCGGTGGCCGAACGTGCCGAGCGACGCGATCGCGGCCAGCGCCGGCACGATCGCGACCGCCCACCGGCGCGGCCCCACCACCCAGCCGATCGCGGAGCCGATGAGCGTCCCGGCGGCCATGAAGGTCGCCAGGACGCCATAGGCGTTCAGC
>JAJYJR010000380.1 GCA_021789355.1 Chloroflexota bacterium
CATCGCGAGCCATCCTCTGGTTGGGGCGGACCCTCGGGTTCGGGCAGACGCGGGGCCAGGGTCCACACCAAGCTGCGCCGTCGTCGTCGCTCCGACCTTGGACCACGCGTTCGCCCGGTGGTGCTTCACGGTCGAGTGCGGCGGGCCGAGGCGGTGCTCCACGCGAGATGAGCGAGCAGTATGGTGAAGAGAGGTGGTAAGTCAGCAGCCCTCGCGGTCAAGGCGACCGGCGAGCCTGCCACCTCAGCAACAGTGGCGAATGAACAGGCCATGAAGAGTGGCGACGCTGCGCCTCCGAAGGCGGAGCGCGTGTCGAACGAGGACGGCATCGGCGCCGCGCTGGCCCTCGGCGTCAGCCGGGCGACCCGCACCGCATCGCCCGCCGGGCGAAGAATAAGATCGTCGGGCGGGCCTTCGCCCGGGCCGGGTTGTGGCGCCTCCTCTGGGGCCGCTGAGCAGTCGCCCGGACCCACACCATGGGTGCATCGTGTCGATGCGGGGCGCCGCCCTCACTGGCGGGAGACAGGGCCGGCGGCCCTGAGTGACGGCACCCCGCGCCGAGGTTGGGGGCGAGCGGCACTAGGCAACGCCTGCGTCAGCGATCATGCTGGCAGCCGCGTCGAAGGAGGCGCTGGCATGGACACCGGGTTCCTGCTGCTGGTGAGTCTCGTCCTGGCCGTCGGACTGCTGCAGGCCGTCGTCTCGATCCGGCGCGTCTGGCACCGGCGCTGAGGCGCCCGGCCGATGCCTGCCACCGCTCCCGGGCGCCTCGAGACGGTCTTCGCCTGGTCGGGGGGCCGGCGGCTCCACCTGCTCAGCTGGGGGGAGCTCAGCGCACGGCGGCGAGCGGCGGTGGTCCACGCCACGGCCCGCATCGCCGACGTCGACGACCTGGACCAGGCGCTCGGACGCATCTTTCGGCACGGCGTGCAGCGGCGCCTGCCGGCCCATGCGGAACCCGACGTCTGGTTCGAGGTCGGGCCGTAGCCGTCGCGACCCCGGAGCACCCCACCGCGGCCCACCGGCCCGGGCGTCCGCGGCGGGGGCCTGACCGGGTGGTGCATCGGTGCCCGCGGCTCGCCCTTCGCAAGACGGTTGAAAGGAGACACGTCAATGCTGGATCCGGAGACCCGTGCGCCGATGCCGCCGGCGCGGCTGCCCCGCATGATCCTGGAGGACCGCTACACCGGGCTCCTCGACGGCGCCGTCCGGCCCGCGAGGCTCCAGGGCGACCTGGACCGCGTCCTGCGGGGCCTGCTGGAGGGGCTGGTCCGACAGCCACTGACCGAGGCACAGGGCGCCGTCGTCGTGGAACTCGAGACGCTCCTCCATCAGGCCATCGTCGATCGGGTGGCGACCTGGGACCTCCCCGCCTGAGCTCGCTGCGCCTCCGTCGCCGGGCACCCACGCCCCGCCCGATCCTAGGAGGAGGCGGCCAGTGAGCGGGTGCCCGACACCCGAGGCGATCCCTCCTCCAATCGGGGGAGTCTGCCCGCTCTGAGGAGCGTGGACTTCCCCGCAGGGCGTCGGTCCAGGGAGCGGTTCCGGTGGGTGGACCGCCCGCGGTCCGTGCCCGTGGCGTCGGGCCCGCTGGCAGCGGTCGCGGCGGCCGTACACTGCGGCAGTTCAGGGAACATAGCTCGGCGGGTGTCCCGGCGCAGCTCGCCGGCGCGATCGCAAGGGAGTGCGGGATGGCCAAGAAGAAAGCCAAGAAGGACCAGAAGCCCAAGAAAGGCACGAAGGCCCAGGCAGCGACGGCAGCCCCGACCGCGGAGGCGCCGCTCGCGCCGCCTGCGCCGCCACGCGGAAAGCGGCGCTGACCTCCGGTCGAGCCACGCCGTGACCAGGCGCACCGCCGGTGACGCCGGCAGCCGCACGACCGCGCCGCTGGCGCGCCGTGCGGCGCATGGACCGGGCGCCGCAGCCGAGCCACCCCGGCCAGCCGGGGTGCCAGTACTCCCTGGTGTCGCCGCGCGGCCACGTGGCCTGTGGCGTATGGCCCGCACGCCCCTATCGCGTCACGGGCATCCCGGCCGGGGGCCGGGCGACCCGGCTGATCCGGCTCTGCCGGCGCCACCTCGCCGAGGTGCTGGCCGCCGCCTACCAGGCCAGTCGCGCGGCGCCCGAGGCGCTCCACTGCGAGCACCGCGTGGCGGGCCACGCCTGCGCTGCGCCGGCCCGGGAGGTCCGCGTGGAGGGTGTCCTCGCCGGCGTCCGGCGGCCATGTCCGGCGCACGAGGAGGCCCCACGAACGCCGGGGTACGAGTCATCGATCTGCCGCCCATCGCTCGGGTCCGCGCCGGTCGCCGTACCGGCTGACGTCGCGTGGTCGGGGCAGGTCCCGATCCAGGCGGTCGTGGGGCGACCCGAACGCCGCACGCTCCTCAGGCAGCCACGCCATGAGCAGATCGTGCCGGCCTACCGGCCGCCGGACGCCCTTCGGTGTTGACACCACAACGACGTGGCCGCTAGCGGCGGGTGTCACGTTGTCGCGGATCACCAGCCCTCAGGACTGGACGACCACCTGCCAGTCGCACTCGGAGTTGATCTGGAGGTACGTCTCCGCGGTCGTCTGGCGCTCGAAGGCGTGGCCGCGGCCAGACCAAGCCACGTCGTTGATGGCCACCTCGACCAGCTGGCCCCCGGCGTACACGACCACCTGGAAGTTGCCCTCCGCACCGTAGCGCGTGCAATCGAAGCGGTAGGTGATCGTCCACGCCGCCCGGGTCCGGAAGCGCTGCGAGGTGCGGAACCCGCGCCCGGTCAGCTCCAGCAGCGGGCGTGGCGCAGGCGCACTCGAGACTGCCGCGGTCGCGCTGGCGGTCGGCGCCGGCGGGACCCCGGCCGCCACGGCGCTGGGAACGACCGCGAGGGTCGAACCCGGCGGGGTGCCACGGAGAATGCGCGTCGCGGTCTCCCTCAGAGCGAGGCTGGGCTGCGGCCCACCGGCCGTGGGGCCGCAGCCGACGGCGGCCCCGAGCACCAGCGCGACGATGGCGACGAGCGTCAGGGCCGGTCGCCCCCGCCAGCCACGCCACCGAGGTGGTTGGTCCACCCGACGCGCCCCTCTCCCCGGGTGCGCTGCCCGCCCGGCGGCCCGACGGTCAGCCGACGCACTCGACGCCAGCAGCGGCGCACGGGATGCTGCCATGATCCCACGCCGCGCCAGGGTCCCCGACCCCTCTCGCCCCGCCAGGCCCGATCGATCCGGAGGCCGAGCACGAGACCCGCAGTCCGCAGCCGCTCGCACAGCCGGGTGACCTGGCGGGTCGAGAGCCGCGGGTACGCGGCCGCATCCCCGACATCGAGCTCGCCGGCCAGCACATGGGTCAGGACCAGGAGGCGCTGCTGCGCCCGGGCATCCAAGGTGATCGTCTCCCTCGTCTCCATGGGCTCGAGGGTGACAAAGTCGCTGTCCCCTTGGCTCGGACAGGATCGCTTGCCTTCGACACACGACGACCCACACGACGACACACCGACCTTGACACGGCGCCCCTCGCTCCGTAGGGTGGCCCTGCCGCAGTTGGGGTAGGTGGGCGTGGTGGCCACGTTCCGCGGGCCAGGTGGATGGGGCAGTCCCGGGCCACGCTACGCGCCGCCAGGAACGAGCGGCCGATGACCGCCGGCTCCCAATCCGTGCCCCCGAGCGACCAGGCGGCCACGCGTGACGAGATCATCGCGCGCGTCCGCGAGATGTACCGCCAGCATCCCTTCCCGCCCGCCCAGCGGAAGCACACGTACCGCAACCACGCGGCCTACGTGCGGCGCTTCCTCGAGGAGCTGGGTGTTGACGCGCGAGGGCAGGAGTTCGGCGACTTCGCCTGCGGCACCGGCCTCATGATGCTCGACTACGCGCAGGAGTTCCCCGACACCCGGTTCCTTGGCTACGACCTCTCATCGGTATCGGTCGAGCGCGCCAACGCGACGCTGGCCGCGGAACAGGTGCCCAATGCGCGCGCTGTGGTCCAGGACATCATGGCCATGACCGACCAGGACCGCTTCGCCTACATCGTCTCGTGGGGCACCATCCACCACCTGCCCGATCCCGCCCAAGGCGTGGCCATTCTGGCGCGTGCGCTCCGCCCGGGCGGGGTGCTGCGCACCGGCATCTACGGCTACTACGGCAACTGGGAACGTCGCGTGCAGCAGGAGATGCTCCGCACCCTGGCCCGGGACTGCGATCCGCTCGACTTCGACCACCGGATCGCGATCGTGCGGGAATGGGCCACCGGGGACCGCAACTTCAAGAACTACTACACCGCGCCGCCGGTCGACCTGCACGACGACGACTGGGTGGTGGACGAGTTCCTCCACGTCTTCGAGAACCACCTGCAGCTCGCCGACATCGTGGCCTGGCTCGAGGCCAACGGCCTGGCGGTGCTCCGCCTCACCGACTACTACGACCAGGAGATCCCGCTCGATGTGGCCGAGCACTCGGCCAGCCCGGGGTTCGTGCGACGCGTCCAGGCGCTCCCCTTCGCCCAGCAGTGCGGCGTCCTCGAGATGATCGTGCGCCCCTACTGGATCTCGCTCCTCGCGCAGAAGCGCGCCTGATCCGGAGCCGTGGGGCCGTGTCTGCCACCGTCGCCGGGCTGGTCGCCCTCGAGGCGGGCAAGACGACCCGCTGGCTGCTGCGCCGCTCGGGCCGCGGCGGGACCTCGCTCCCTGGTCTCGTCGCGGAGCGCATCCACCCCCGCCTCGCCGGTGAGCTGGCGCAGCACATCAGCAACGGCTCGCTCCTCATCACCGGCACCAACGGCAAGACCACCAGCACGCGGATGATCGTGGCGGCGGTCCGGGGCGCCGGCCTCACCCCCCTCACGAACCGTGAGGGGTCGAACATGCTGCGCGGCATCACCACCACGCTCCTGGCCGAGGCCAGCTGGCGCGGACGGCTGCCGGCGAGTGAGCAGCTCATCGGCATCTTCGAGGTGGACGAAGGTCACCTGCCCGCGGTGATCGACGGACTGGCGCCCCGGATGCTGCTCATCACGAACCTCTTCCGCGACCAGCTCGACCGCTACTTCGAGGTCGACTTCGTGGCCTCGTTGTGGGCCACGGCCTTCGGGCGACTCCCGGCCGCCACGACGCTGATCCTGAACGCCGACGATCCGCTGGTGGCCTATCTCGGGGAGTCCGTCTCGAACCCGGTGCTCTACTACGGCCTCGAGGACGGGCGCTGGGGCCGCTCGCAGCTGCAGCACAGCGCCGACTCGCGCCGCTGCCCGCGCTGCGCGAGCGACCTGCAGTACAGCCGCTCGTTCTACGCGCACCTGGGGCACTACGCCTGCGCCGCGTGCGGCTGGCATCGGCCGACGCCCCGTCTCTCGGCGTGGGACGTCGAGATCGGGGGGCTCGAGGGCTCCACCATCAAGCTGCAGACGCCCTGGGGACCGCAGACCCTCGAGGTGCCGCTGCCCGGCCTCTTCAACGCGTACAACGCGATCGCGGCGGCGGCGACCGCGTACAGCCTGGGGGTCCGGCCCGACGTCGTGAAGGCCGCGGTGGGGGACGTGCCGGGGGCCTTCGGTCGGCTGGAGCGGTTCGAGCTCGACGGCCGCCGGGTGCTGCTCGCGCTGGTGAAGAACCCCAGCAGCTTCGACCAGGTGACCGAGCTCCTGCTCCGCAACCGCAGCACGCTGCGGCTGGTGCTCGCGCTCAACGACAACGGCCAGGACAGCCGGGACGTCTCGTGGATCTGGGACGTCGCCCTGGAGCAGCTCTGCGGCCGCCTGGCGTGGGTGATCGCCTCGGGCCGGCGCGCCGCCGATCTGGCGCTGCGGCTCAAGTACGCGGGGGTCCTGGAGGGGCCGCCGGACGGCCGCCCCGCGCTGTCGACGATCCCCGCTCTGGCGGATGCCGTCGCCGAGGGCCTGCGCCGGACCCCGCCCGGCGAGGAACTCACGATCATCGCGACGTACACCGCGATGTGGGCGCTGCGGGAGCTGTTCGTGCGGCGCGGGCAGCTCGCGCCCTTCTGGCAGGCATGAGCGCCT